>CANHOE010000171.1 GCA_947462175.1 Burkholderiales bacterium
CTCGCGCGCCAAGCCCAGAACCCGCAAGACCAGGCCGTCTGCCGGCTCATCAAGAACTCGATCGCAGAGCAGCAAAATCCTCATTCCGAGGATCGTCCGGGCAGTTTTTCCAAAAAGCTCAGCGTGGCCTTCTCCACCTGAAGGCGAAACTCATGGCTGGAGAAGGTGTGGTCAGCGTCTGGGAAATCAATTCGCTGTACATCTGAGCGCCGCCAGATGCCCGTCCACTTCGGGTGCGACCCTGCATAGGCGAGAAATTCTGCGCACACATGATCCCGTCCGCTCAGGATGTAGAGCTGGGGCCCGCCGAAAGAACCAGCGCCAATCGTCATGCGTTCTCGATAGTCAGAGACTGGACTTGCCTCAGCCACACTCGGACCTGAATACGACCGGGCAATGCGCCACAACTTGGCCGTGATCTCCCGTAGAGACGACGCAATGCGGACGTGACCGGACAACAACTTTCGCCAGAAATCTCGTTCGATCAATCGCTTGGCGTAGTAGTGCTTGATTTGCGTGCGGGCATAAGTCTCGGGATGCCGAACCCAGGGGTTCAATAGAACCAGCCCAGTCCAAGTTCGCGCTTTGCAGGCAGTTATCAAAACAGAGGACGCCGCGTCACAAAGGCCCCAGAGGACCAGTCGGCGCACACCGGGAACGGCCAGTCGAAGAGCAGTCGTCGCAGCCAGGAGGTCCGGTTCTAGCGCTTCGAATCCCGGGAATTCACCCGTGGAGTCCCCCATGCCTCGAACATCGAACCGCAATGTTGGATATCCAGCATTGGCCAGTCGACGCGCCAGCAACACGAACTGTCGATGACTGCCTGCTCGATATTGCGGGCCGCCCACCACGATGACGATACCCAGGTCGCTGATCATCTCTACCGGCATCGACAGCACGCCGACCAGACTGTCCTCGAGGCAATCAACCCTCAGGCCGCTTTCAATGCATGTCATGCGAGCAACGAATCACAGGTAGCGCGCACCAGCTCTGGCACGACTTCAATTTCCTGCGCGTGCCAAAAGCTCGGGCCTGCAACCACTGAAGCTCGAACTTCAGCGCTCGTTGACATGCCCGAAAGCAATCGTTGGCTAGGTGGTGCCAAACCAGCATCAGCTCGCGGTGAAACCTCCAACCAGATGACACGCGACAGGCTCTCGCTGAGCTCAAGCTCGGCCGCGGCCATGGGCAATGCGAGCGATGGCGAAAGCAAGTACCCAGCCACTTCGACCGCTTCGCCAAATCGCAACTTATCGAGAGGCTGTGCGGTGGGTTGGTCAGCTTTCCGCTCTTGCCCCAGCCAAGCAGATCCGGTTTTCAATCTGAGAAACTGCTGAAGATGCTGCCTTCCCGACAAAACCGGTTGCCACAGGATCAGACCAACGCCTGGCGCAGGTCGTTGGGTCAAGCTGATCGCTGCGAGCAGCCCACCAAGGCGCAAACCCCAAAGCCAAGGCTCAAAATCAGATCGCGAAAACAACCAGCGCCGAGCAGCCCCGACGTCTTCGAGCCAAGCATCCCAAGTCGCATCGGCAAAATCGCCACCGCTGTCACCGGTTCCGCCGAGGTCGAGCTGCAAGACATGCCACCCGAGAGCAGACAAGGCACGCGATTGCAACGCAGCCATGCGCCGTGATTTGTTCATCTCCTCGGCAAATGGAGGAACGTAAACAACTGCGCCGATCGCCGCCCCCGCCGGGGCGTGGTGCAAGCAAAAAATCTCACGCGATCCAACCGGCAGATAGAACGGCTGCGCCAGTTCCTGACTGCTGATCACTTGGTGGTCATCTGTTCAACAAAAGCCAGCAAACTACCAAAGGTAGCAAACACTTTTCCATCGATTTCATCGTCGGCAATTTCGACGCCGAAGCGTTCTTCAATACCGGTGATCAACGACACCACGGCCATCGAGTCAAGTTCCGGAATGGCGCCCAACAGTGGCGACCCAGCAACGAAGCCACTCGCGCGGCCGTCGAGACTGAGCACGTCATTCAAAATGATTTTTAGTTCGTCAGAGACTTGCATGGATGCTCGTACAGAAATGAAATTGATGTAGGCAAGGATCTTCCAAAATCCCACCCTTTTACCTTTTTAAAGGGGTGGTCGCAGGCGCACTATTGGCTTACAAAATTCGCTGAACGAGACGTGCGCATAGGGGAAGTCGGGAAGCAAGGACAACTGCACTGGCCCGATCAACATGAAAACCGCGCTGCCACAAATCACGGTCCCCAAGCGCGCGTGAGAGGACAGCGACGCTGAATTGAAAGCCGAGATTCGGCTGAAACTCCATTGAACTCCTTGAGTCGACAATTCTGAGTCCACATGGCCCCACAGCCGCGCCATCGTGCGGCCAATACGGTACTTTGGCTCGATATAAACGTCAAAATCCCAAATGCTGACAGACGATTCTTGAAGCACGAAGGTACAGCGCAGTTCATCTTCCTGATAGCGCCCTTTCTGCAACCAGATGAAGCCTGCGAATTCAGCGTTCACAAGCGCCGCAGTGCAGGTAGCGCTGGCAGCATAACGCTGGTCAATGATGGTCTGCGGGCGCGGGAACGAACGCACCAAAGAGTCACCTCGGTCGATACGTCGAATCACGACGGATGGGTCTTGCCTGATCGGTTTGGGTGCGCGACTTCCGATCGGCTGTGCCACCAAGTAGTACTTGAACAGGCGCACGCGTTGCCCGCTCATTTTTTCAAGAACACGGCTGATGCCGTAGAGAGCGCCGTCGACCCAGCCCACCTCTTTGATAACCGATCGAATATGCATGCAATTCCAATTGGCACTTCCCAAAAACACTATGCCTCATTGCGCCGAAAAAAACAGTCGCTGATTCGTGATTAGTTCACTCGCCATGAAACAAGCATTCAGCCTCAAAACCTGAACCGGCATCCCATAATCCTTCGAGTGAACGATCTCGACGAAACGTACGCCTCCCGCCGCATTTGCCCTTGAATTCATGACTGATGCCAGCCTCTTGCACGATCTCGTGGCGATGTCAGCCAATCGATTCGGTCTCGCCGCAGCTCTGACTTACGGTGACAAGACGCTCGACTACAACGCCCTGCACGCAGATGTCGAAGGATTTGCATGCGGGATGATGAGTCTTGGCGTTGCTCGGGGCGAACGAGTGGCCATTTATCTGGACAAACGCCTCGAAACGGTGATTGCCAGCTTCGGTGCCGCTGCGAGCGGGGCAGTGTTTGTTCCCGTCAACCCGCTGCTCAAGCCTGAACAGGTCGGCTATATCCTGCGCGATTGCAACGTGCGCGTGCTCGTTACGTCGCCCGAGCGACTGGCGCTGCTAACCGATACGCTGACCGACTGCCAGGACCTGCGGCAGATCGTAGTCACTGGCAGCCTAGCGCCTGCCTCTGCCTTACCGGTGCTGGCCTGGGACGATTGTCTTGGAAGCCCGGCGCGGGCGGGTCATCGAGTCATCGACACCGACATGGCTGCGATCCTGTACACATCTGGCAGCACGGGGCGACCCAAGGGCGTGATGCTGTCCCACCGAAACATGGTGGCCGGCGCCAAGAGTGTTTCCAGCTACCTGGAGAACCACGCAGGAGACACCCTGCTGGCTGCACTGCCCTTGAGTTTCGACGCCGGCTTCAGCCAACTCACCACGGCTTTTCACGCTGGCGCTCGATGCGTGCTGCTCAATTACCTGATGCCACGCGACGTACTCAACGCCGTGGTCAAGGAACAAGTCACGGGTCTGACCGCCGTGCCGCCACTTTGGATCCAGTTGGCTCAGCTGGATTGGCCAGCGACCGTCACGAGCCATCTACGCTACATCGCCAACACCGGCGGCCGAATGCCACTGGACACACTGTCTCGCTTGCGCCAGCACCTGCCGCAGACCCAGCCCTTTCTGATGTACGGCCTGACGGAAGCCTTCCGCGCCACCTATCTGCCGCCCGACGAGGTGGACCGCCGGCCCGACAGCATCGGCAAAGCAATCCCCAACGCCGAAGTGCTGGTGCTGCGCGACGACGGCACCGAATGCGCCCCACACGAACCCGGTGAACTGGTGCAACGCGGGGCGCTGGTCGGCCTCGGCTACTGGAACGACCCGGAGAAGACGGCTGAACGCTACAAGCCCCTGCCGGCAGGCCTGGGCGCGCGGCCGCAAGGCCTAGTGCTGCCCGAAATGGCGGTTTACTCGGGCGACACCGTTCGCCGCGACGAAGAAGGTTTTCTGTACTTCGTAGGCCGCCGCGACGAGATGATGAAGACCTCGGGCTACCGCGTCAGCCCGACGGAAGTCGAAGAGGTGATCTACGCCACACGCTTGGTGGGCGAGGTGGCGGCCTTCGGTGCTCCGCACCCTCGGCTGGGCGATGCCATCGTGCTGGTGGTGACACCCGAGCCCGGTGGCGCGGTGGACCTCGACGCGCTGAAGATCGAATGCAAGGCGCGCTTTCCGGCCTACATGGTGCCTGCGCACATCGAGGTGAGACCCGGCCCGTTGCCGCGGAATCCCAACGGCAAGATCGACCGCAAGCTGATCTCGGCCGACTTCCATGATTTGTTCGAGAACGCACGATGAGCGACACCCCCAAGGCAGCCCCGGTGCATGCACCGATGGACCAGTTCGAGAGCCAGGGCGGTGAACTGCTGGTGGGCGGCATGCCATTGTCGCGCTTGGCGGAGCGGGTCGGCCAGACACCTTTCTACGCCGTCGACCGCGCGTTGCTCGACGCCCGCGTGGCCGGCCTGCGAGCCGCACTGCCGGCGAGCGTCTCGCTGCACTACGCCATCAAGGCCAATCCAATGCCTGCGCTGGTGCAGCACATGGCCGGCCTGGTGGACGGGCTGGACGTGGCCAGCGCCGGCGAGATGCAGGTGGCGCTGAATGCCGGCATGCCGGCGCAGGACATCAGCTTTGCAGGCCCCGGCAAGCGCGACGCAGAACTGGCCCAGGCCGTCGCCGCAGGCGTGCTGCTGAACGTGGAAAGCCCGCGTGAGGCCCGCGCGCTGGCCCACATCAGCCAGCGCCTGGGGCTGCCAGCGCGCGTGGCGCTGCGCGTGAACCCCGACTTCGAGCTGAAGAGCTCGGGCATGAAGATGAGCGGCGGACCCAAGCAATTCGGCGTCGATGCCGAAGAGGTACCGGCGCTGCTGCACGAGATGGGCACGATGGGCCTGGCCTTCGAGGGCTTTCACCTGTATGCCGGCTCGCAGAACCTGAAGGCCGCGGCCATCGTCGAGGCGCAGCAAAAGAGCTACGAACTGGCCTGCCGCCTGGCCGAGCACGCCCCTGGCCCGGTGAAGGCGCTGAACCTGGGCGGTGGCTTCGGCATCCCTTACTTTCCTGGCGAAACCCGGCTCGACCTGGCGCCCATCGGCGACTGCATGGCGAACATCGCGGCCGATGCCGCGCATCGCCTGCCGGGGGCCGAGCTCATCGTCGAACTGGGTCGCTACCTGGTGGGCGAGGCAGGTGTGTACGTGTGCCGCGTGGTCGACCGCAAAGTGTCGCGCGGCCAAGTGTTTCTGGTGGCCGACGGCGGGCTGCACCACCACCTGTCCAATTCGGGCAATTTCGGTCAGGTGCTGCGCAAGAACTACCCGGTCGCCATCGGTAACCGCATGGATGCTGCGCAGGGCGCACCGCTGTCGGTGGTGGGCCCTCTGTGCACGCCGCTGGACCTGGTGGCCGACCGCATGGCGCTACCCGAAGCACAGCCAGGGGACTTGGTGGTGGTGTTCCAGTCGGGCGCGTATGGCGCCACCGCCAGCCCGCAGGGGTTCCTGGGGCATCCGGCGGTGGTTGAAGTGCTGGTCTGATGCGGCTCGACGTCGATCTTGCCGCGCTGGCGCCAGGCCGCCTGGCTGCATCAACGCGGCTGCAGATGCAAGCCAACGAAGGCAGCAGCGCGCAGTACGCCGACACCTTGGTGGTACTGGCTGGCCAGCCGCGCAGCGCCGCAGGCGAGCTCAGCGCGCAGGCGCTGGTGGATCGTTACGCCCGCCTGGGCACGGCATTGGCTGAAGGGCTGCATGGCAGCTATGCCATCGCCGTGGTGGACGCAGAGAAG
>CANHOE010000172.1 GCA_947462175.1 Burkholderiales bacterium
CGCAACCGCTGCCAGGATGCCGATGATCGCGACAACGATCATCAATTCGATGAGGGTGAAACCTTGTTGAATTCGACGCTGCATGGTGAGCTCCTGTGTGGGAATGGGGGTGAAGACAGAGCGGTAGTCGCATGCCCCGTGCCACGGGTTTTCCACGTGAATAGTGGGCACTTGAGTGGCCATGGCGACACAAAAGGTCACCAGGGGCGGCAGCAATCGGGGATTTGCGTCGGGCGAGTGACGCAAATTGTCAGATCAGACCGTCCGCAGGTCGTCGCCGGCGCTCAGGGCACGCACGCGGTGCGGCAGGCGCAGGCGGCCGATCTCGGCCATGACCGCCTCCATCTCGCCGGGCTTGATGTGGGTGATGTGCACATCGACGCTGCCAGCCAGCTGCGCCAGCTCTTGGCCGAGCGCGGTCGGGCAGAGGTGGCGGCTGATGTCGGCGAGTTGGCGCTCGTCGTTGCTGAACGCAGTTTCGATGACGAGGTGCGCCACTGTCATCGCGCGCAGCCGCTGCCACAGCGCCGGGTTGGGGCCGGTATCGCCGCTGTAGACCCAGCGCCCATCATCGACCGCGAAGCCGACCGCAGGTACGGTGTGGGCCGCGCTCAGCACCTCGATGCGGCGGCGCTTTCTGCCGATGCTGGTCACTGTGTCGCCGACCGCGAAGGGCATCAGGCGCAGCACCGGGTTGTCGGCACTCGGCAAGCGGGTGAAGTCGGGCCAGATGACGCCGTTGAAGATGTGCGCGCGCAGCGCGAACAGGGTTTCAGGTAGCGCATGCACCTGGATCGGCCCGCGACCCTGCGCCAGCCGGGCGCGCATCACGCTGTCGGCCAGCAGGGCGATCGACAGGATGTGGTCGAGGTGGGAGTGGCTAACGAACACATGATCAATGCGCGTCAGCGCGTCGAGAGACAGGTCGCCGACGCCGCTGCCGGCGTCGATCAGCACATCGTCATCGAGCAGGAAGGCCGTGGTCTTGCAACCCGCTGCGATCGAGCCGGAACAGCCGAGCACGCGCAAGGTCATGGGGTGGGGGAAGAGGCAAGGGCGGGCACGGCGCGGGACGCATCGAGGGCTGCGCCAAATACTGAGGCTGCGCCGCAGTGCCGGCAAGGGGCGGAAGTCGCGTTTGCTGCGTGCTCTCGCAGCGCTGCGTCACCGGTCTGCTGCAGCCGTGAAAAGCGTCACGGCCAGCGCAGCAGAAAGCGTCCGACCTCTAGCGGTTGATGAACTGCATCTGGGTGCCCGCCAGCTCGATCACGTCACCATCGCGCAACTGGGTGGTCTCGGTGACCAGCGGGTTGCCATTGACGGTAGGTCGCGCGGCGCCCTCCACGTGCGCAAATACATAGCCGGTGGGCCGCTTGGTGATCGACGCGACCTGCACGCCCGGCTTGCCGATGGTGGTGACCACCTTGGTCAGGCTGACTTCGCGCCCGGCGGCAGCGCCGTTCAACACCTTGATCGAAGCCACGCTGCCCAGCGCACCGAAGTCCGAGGCGCCGCCGAACCCGGAGGCTCGCTGCAATCCGGGCGGCTGCTGTGTTTGGGTGCCTGGCCGCAAAATCTGCGTGGCCTCGTAGTCGCCACCGTCGGCCACCAGGAACTTGATCTTGTACTTGCCGATCTCGACGGTGTCGTTGTGCGCCAGCAGCTGCTTCTTGACGGCCTTGCCGTTGATGTAGGTGCCGTTGGTGCTGTTCAGATCTTCAATGAAGACATCGGCGCCCAGCATCTGCAGCACTGCGTGTTCGCCGCTGACGGCCAGGTTGTCGATGACGATGTCGTTGTAGGGCCGGCGTCCGAGCGTGGTCTTGTCCTTGGTGATCTGCACTTCCTTGATCACCACGCCGTCGAGCGATACCACCAGTTTGCCCATGCTTGACCTCGTCTTTTGTTGTGTCTTCGTGGTGGAAGTAGGCCGTGCGGACGGATGTGCGACTCAGCGCTTGAACGGCCACCAGGACCGCGGGCCCACCGCGGCGCCCTGAACTCGCGCCAAGATGACGGCAATGTTATCTTTTCCGCCTGCTTCGTTGGCGGCGGAAATCAGGGCATGGGCGATGGCCTGGATGTCATCGCTCGACTGCAGCACATGACCGATATGCTCGTCGTCGAGCATGTCGGACAAGCCATCCGAGCACAACAGCACCAGGTCGCCGGGCAGCAGCTCGTGCAGGTGGGATTCCAGCATCACGCTGTCCTCGACACCGACAGCACGCGTCACGAGGTTCTTGTTCGATGAGAACGCAGCCTGCTCTTCGGTGATCAGGCCAGCGTCGATCTGCTCCTGCAGCAGGGAATGGTCGTGGGTGATGCGCATGAACTTGCCATCGCGCAGCCGGTAGCCACGTGAGTCGCCGACATGGCCGAGCAGCAGACGGCCTTCGCGGAACACACCCACCACCAGCGTGGTGCCCATGCCGGTGTACTGCGGGTTGGTGCTGGCGGCGTTGAAGATGGCGCGGTTGGCGTTGTCCACGCAGATGTCCATCGCACGGCGCACGTCGGCATCGGTCGCGTTGGAGGCGGCTTCGGTCAGCCAGCGGCCAAGTTCGGCGCTGATGAAGGAGGTGGCCATCTGGCTTGCGACCTCACCGGCGTTGTAGCCACCCATGCCATCGGCCAGCACGACCAGCGCCGAGGCCGGATCGACGGCGACCGAGTCTTCGTTGTTGTTGCGCGCGCGACCTGTGTCGGTGGCGCTGAAGAACTCGAAAGGCATGGGGAGCGGCTTGGGCACAGACAGGGATGGGCGGCGCGTCAGCACCGGTGCGAGCCGCCATGACGTACTCGCTGCTGCGTTGGCGATTGCAACGGAAAGCGACGCCGACAAGCGGTGCAGACAGTGGCGATCACGGCGATGAATTGTGCCCCGAATCGGGGCGTGACAATTTCACGGTCGAGGCAAAAGCATCCACTTCGGGGGTGGCGACGGCAGGCGCCGGCTCTTCTGAAAGGATCAGCGAGCGGGCTGGCCACAGTGCAGCGACGGCGTCCAATGCCTGCGCAAGCTGCAGCCCATTGGCATGGCGCGCTTCTGGCGGCTTGGCCAGCGCCTGTGCCAGCACGCTGGCCAGCGCTGGCGGCACCTCGGGGCGCAGCGTGCGCACATCGGGCGCCCGCTCATTGACGATGCCGTACATCAGGCGAGCCATCGATTCGCCGTGGTGCGGCAGCGCTCCAGTGAGCAGCTGGAACAGCATCACGCCCAGCGAGTACAGATCGGAGCGTCCGTCGATGCGCTGGCCGGACAGCTGCTCGGGTGACATGTAGGTGGGCGTGCCCAGCACCATGCCGGTCCGAGTGCGGCAGGCGTCGGCAATGTGGGCGACACCGAAGTCGGTGACTTTCACAACCCCGGCCGACACATTGATCATCACGTTGGCTGGCTTGATGTCGCGGTGGATCACGCCCTGGCTGTGTGCATGGGCCAATGCGTTTGCCACCCGCCATCCGATGTGAACGACCAGCGGCAGCGAGAGCCGGTGGCCGGCATGCGTGTACCTCTGCAGATCCAGCCCGGCGACGTACTCCATCGCGATGTAGGCCAGCCCGTCATCCTGACCAGCGTCGTAGATCGCCACGATGTCCGGATGCTGCAACCGGCGAGCGGCATCGGCTTCGCGGATGAAACGCGCGCGCGCCTCGATCAATTCGTCGCCGGAGAACTCGTCTGACAGCGACAAGGTCTTGATGGCTGCGAGGCGACCTGTGTCCGCGTCGCGGCCCAGCAGCACCTCACCCATGGCGCCCCGGCCCAGCAAGCGTTCGATCCGGTAGCGCCCGAGCCGGTCACGTTCGAACCCCGAGACCGCCGCCACGTTTTTCAGCCCACGGCACTGCGCCGCGCCCGCAGGCCACGGCCGATGGCATAGACCATCAATGCACCGCTCACGCCGGCGGCGTACTTGATCCAGCCCTCCGATGGCAGCTTGGGCACCTGTGGCATGACCTCTGGGTTGACCAGCGCCGGATCGCCCACGGCCATGGTGCCAGCGATCCAGCCGAGCAGCATCGCGCCCAAGGTGATGATCAGCGGGTAGCGGTCCATCAGCTTGATGACCAGCTGACTGCCCCAGACGATGATGGGGATGCTGACCAAGAGGCCGAAGATGACCAGCGGCATCGTGTGGTCACCGCCGGCGGTTTCGGCCGCACCGGCAATGGCGATGACGTTGTCGACGCTCATCACCAGATCGGCCACGATGACCGTCTTCACGGCGCCCCACAGCTTGTCGCTGCCTTCGATGTTGACGTGCCCCTCTTCGTCTTCAGGCAGCAGCAATTTCACGCCAATCCACACCAGCAGGATCGCCCCGACGAGCTTCAGAAAGGGAATCGCCAGCAGCTGCAGCGCGAAGAAGATCAACGCCACGCGCAGCACGATGGCGCCTGCCGTGCCCCACAGGATGCCCTTGGTGCGCTGGGCCGGTGGCAGCTTGCGACAGGCCAGCGCAATCACCACCGCGTTGTCGCCGCCGAGCAGGATGTCGATCATGATGATCTGGCCGACGGCGATCCAGAACTCGGGGGTGATTAAGGCTTGCATACGGCGTCCGGTGAGCGGGCAAAGGGTGGAGGCGGCAGTGTAGGTGTCGCGGTCTAGGCGTTCGCGGGCGGCCCTGGACACTGCACCGACAGTCCATTCAGGCCTCTGTACAAGGCGTTGCCGGTCCACTGCGCTGCTACGGGCGGGGTCAGCGCCAGGTCGGGCCAGCGTTCGAGCACCTGGGTAAAGACGGCTTGTGCCTCCATCAAGGTCAGCGCCGCACCGATGCAGACATGCGGTCCTTGCCCGAAAGCCAGTGATGACCCGGAACGTCGGGTGATGTCCATTTCGTCGGGCCGTTCGTGGCGCGCTGGGTCCCGGTTGGCTGCGCCGATGAGCGCAACGACCAGATCACCACGGCGCAATGTCTGGTCGTGCAGCACCAGATCGGTCGCCACGCGGCGGCCGGTGTACTGCACCGGGCTGTCGAAGCGCAGCAGTTCGCGTACCGCGCCGGGCAGCAAATCCCGATCACGCTGCAACTGGCGCCACTGGTCTGGATGCGACAGCAATGTGCGCAGGCCGTTGGCCAGCAAGTGACGCGTGGTTTCGTGGCCCGCGAAAAGCAGCATCACGCACTGCGCCAGGAGCTCGGCGCTGCCGCGGATCTGACCGTCGCGCTCCGCCTTCACCAGGCGGTCGATCACGTCATCGCGAGGCTCAGCCCCACCGACCAGCGCTGCGCGGCGCCGCGTCAGCAGCCCGTCGAAATGTCGGGCCATCGCGAGCAGCGCGGTCTGAGCGCTCAAGGCCTGCAGGCGGCTCGGCGCAGGGGCACCCACGAACTGAGCAAGCTCGTCGGACCAGGCCACGACATCGGCCGGGGCATCGGCCTCGGCCTCGTCCAGGCCGATCAACATGCCGATCACCTGGGCCGGCAGCGGGCGCGCCAGCGCGCTGACGAAATCGAACGGCGAATCGCTGTCGACGGCCGCCAGCCGCTCGGCCACCGCCCGCTCGATGCGCGGCGCCAGACGCTGCAGATCGGCCGGGCGGAACGCGGCCGACATCACCTGGCGCACACGAGTGTGGTCCGGCGCGTCGAGGAAGATCATCGCTCGGGCAAACAGGCGCTGGAACCCGCTCAGCTCGGAACGAGCACTGCGGCAATTCGTGTCGGCCTCGTCTGCCGGATGCATGACCCAACCACCGGTGCGCTGCGCGGAGAAGCGCGCGTCCCGCAGCACCAGTTCGACGTCGGCATGGCGAGAGACCAGCCAGGCGCCGCCGAAGAACTCGTCGCTCCAGGCCAGCGGCGCCGCTTCGCGCAGCGCGCGGTAGGTTGGATAAGGATCGCGCAGGAACTCTGAGTCGAGCATCACGCGCCCGAGGACTGCACGGGCGTCGAGCGACCTGGGGATCGGGGCGCCGGGCGGCGCAGGAACCGCCGACGCCCGGCGCCTGTCGGGCATCAGAGCAGCTTCTTCAACAGCTTGCCCATCTCGGACGGGTTGCGCGTCACGGTGAAGCCGCTGGCCTCCATCACCG
>CANHOE010000173.1 GCA_947462175.1 Burkholderiales bacterium
AGCGCGTCTTGCATTGGTCGGCCGAGACCGATGGCGCCATCGAGGAGCGCGTGGCCTCGATCCTGGCCGACGTGCAGCAGCGCGGCGATGCGGCCGTGCTGGACTACACACGGCGCTTCGACGGCCTCGAAGCGGCTTCGGTCGCCTCGCTGGAAATCGGCCACGCCGAGTTGCAGGCTGCGCTGAATGCGATCACGCCAGCGCAGCGCAGCGCGCTGGCGTTCGCTGCCCACCGGGTGCGTGACTACCACCAGCGCCAGCTCGAGGCCTGTGGCCGCTCGTGGACGTATCGCGATGCCGACGGCACCTTGCTGGGCCAGAAGGTCACGCCGCTCGATCGCGTGGGCGTCTATGTGCCCGGCGGCAAGGCAGCGTATCCGTCGAGCGTGCTGATGAACGCGCTGCCCGCGAAGGTGGCCGGCGTCGGCGAGATCGTGATGGTGGTGCCGACACCGAAGGGCGAGAAGAATCTGCTGGTGTTGGCTGCCGCCGCAGTGGCCGGTGCGGACCGCGTGTTCACGATCGGCGGTGCGCAGGCGGTGGCCGCGCTTGCCTACGGCACGGCCACGGTGCCCGCCGTCGACAAGATCACGGGCCCCGGCAACGCCTACGTTGCCAGCGCCAAGCGCCGCGTGTTCGGCAAGGTTGGCATCGACATGATCGCGGGCCCGAGCGAAATCCTGGTGTTGGCCGATGGCAGCACGCCGGCCGACTGGGTGGCGATGGACCTGTTCAGCCAGGCCGAGCACGACGAGCTGGCGCAAAGCATCCTGCTGTGCCCCGACGCGGCCTACATCGAGCGTGTGCAGATCGAGATCGACCGGCTGATCGACACCATGCCACGCCGCGATGTGATCCGCGCGTCGCTCGAAGGCCGTGGCGCGTTGATCCACACGCGCAGCATGGAAGAGGCCTGCGAGATCAGCAACCGCATCGCGCCTGAACACCTGGAAGTGAGCTCTCGCGACCCGCACCGCTGGGAGCCGCTGCTCAAGCACGCGGGCGCCATCTTCCTCGGCGCCTACACCAGCGAAAGCCTGGGTGACTACTGCGCCGGGCCGAACCATGTGCTGCCGACCTCTGGCACAGCGCGCTTCTCGTCGCCGCTGGGCGTCTACGACTTCCAGAAGCGCAGCAGCCTGATCGAGGTCAGCGAAGCCGGCGCTCAGCGGCTTGGTGCCGTCGCGGCTGAACTGGCCTATGGCGAAGGGCTGCAAGCGCATGCGCAAGCGGCCGAGATGCGTTTGAAGCGCTGAAGCGGAGCCGCTGTCGAGCTACTCGCCATGTCCCGCCTGACCACCGACTCCGTGATCCAGCGCCACATTCGCAGCGATGTGCGCGCGATGCACGCCTATGCAGTGCAGCCGAGTGACGGCCTGGTCAAGCTCGATGCGATGGAGAACCCGTTTCGCCTGCCCGAGCCGCTGCGAGCAGCGCTGGGTGCCCGCTTGGCCGAGGTGGCCATCAACCGCTACCCCGGCAGCCGCAACGAAGATCTGCGCCGCGCGCTGGCGCAGCACGCCGGTCTGCCCGCAGGCTTCGACCTGATCCTCGGAAATGGCTCGGATGAGCTGATCTCGATGCTGAGCCTGGCCTGCGCAAACCCAGGCGCCAGCGTCGTCGCGCCAGTGCCGGGTTTCGTGATGTACGACGTGTCGGCGCGGCTGCAGGGTCTGCGCTCGATCAGCGTGCCGCTGACCGCCGACTTCGAGCTCGATGAGGCTTCGATGCTCGCCGCGATGGCCGAGCACCAACCCGCGATCGTCTACATCGCCTATCCGAACAACCCGACCGCCAACCTGTTCGACGACGCGATCATCGAGCGCTTGATCGAGGCAGCGCCCGGACTGGTCGTGATCGACGAGGCATACCAGCCGTTTGCCTCGCGCAGCTACATCGACCGTGTGTCTCGCCACGATCACGTGCTGATCATGCGCACGCTGAGCAAATTCGGCCTGGCGGGCGTGCGGCTCGGCTACCTGGTGGGGCCGAAAGCACTGATCGCCGAGATCGACAAGGTGCGCCCGCCCTACAACGTCAGCGTGCTGAATTGCGAGGCGGCACTGTTTGCTCTCGAACACGCCGATGAGTTCGATCGCCAGGCGGCGGTGCTGCGCAGCGAGCGGGCCAAGCTGATGTCTGCCTTGCAGGCGTTACCCGGGGTGCATCCGTATCCGAGCGAGGCCAACATGATCCTGGCGCGTGTGCCGGACGCGGCTGCGCTGTTCGCCGCCTTGAAGCTTCGAGGCATCCTGGTCAAGAATGTCTCGAACCTGCATCCCTTGCTGGCAGGCTGCCTGCGGCTGACGGTCGGTACACCGCAAGAGAATGTCAGCCTGATGTCTGCCCTGAAGTCTTCCCTCGAAGAAAGTACGCGATGAGTTCTGACACGACGGCCGTACCGCACCGCTTGGCGGAAGTGACGCGTCACACCGCCGAAACCCAGATCCGTGTGGCCATCGACCTGGATGGCAGCGGTGTATCGAAGTTGGCCACGGGCATCGGCTTCTTCGATCACATGCTGGACCAGATCGCGCGCCACGGCCTGATCGATCTGGACATCGAGGCCCAGGGTGATCTGCACATCGACGGTCACCACACCGTCGAAGACATCGGCATCACGCTCGGGCAGGCGGTGGCCAAAGCGGTAGGCGACAAGCGCGGGCTGCGCCGCTACGGCCACGCCTACGTGCCGCTGGACGAGGCGCTGTCGAGGGTGGTCATCGATTTTTCCGGCCGGCCCGGCCTGCACATGCGCGTCGATTTCAGAAGCGGCATGATCGGCGCGCTCGACACGCAGCTGGTCTACGAGTTCTTTCAGGGCTTCGTGAACCACGCCAATGTCAGCCTGCACATCGACAACCTGCACGGCGACAACGCGCACCACCAGTGCGAGACCATCTTCAAGGCCTTTGCGCGAGCGATGCGTATGGCGCTGGAGGTCGATCCACGCATGGGCAATGTGATTCCATCGACCAAAGGCAGCTTGTGAAGGTGATGCGGTGAGTCGAGTCGTCGCCGTGGTCGACTACGGCATGGGCAATCTGCGCTCGGTGTCGCAGGCAGTGATGCATGTGGCGCAGGGCTCGGGCCTGGAGGTCAAAGTCACCGCAGACCCCGAGGTTGTCTATGCCGCCGAGCGTGTGGTGTTGCCCGGCCAGGGCGCCATGCCCGACTGCATGCGCGAGTTGCGCGACTCCGGGCTGAAAGAGGCGGTGATCGATGCGGCGGCGCGCAAGCCATTGCTGGGCGTCTGCGTCGGCATGCAGATGTTGCTGTCGCGCAGCGAGGAAGGCCCCGCCGGTGCGGGCACGCCCGGGCTGTCGCTGATTCCGGGGGAGGTGATCCGCTTCCAGCTTGACGGGAAATTCCAGCCCGACGGGAGCCGCTACAAGGTGCCGCAGATGGGTTGGAACCAGGTCATCCAGGCCCGCGCGCACCCTTTGTGGGCGGGTGTACCCGACGGATCGAGTTTCTACTTCGTACACAGTTTCTACGCGAGGCCGACAGATCCGCGCCACAGCTTGGGCGAAACCGACTACGGACAACGCTTTACCTGCGCACTGGGGCGGGATAATATTTTTGCGACGCAATTCCATCCGGAGAAGAGCGCGATGCACGGTCTGACCGTGTACCGCAACTTCCTCCACTGGAAGCCATGATCCCCGCGACATGCCGCGGAGACCCTGGCGCTGCGGTATCTTTCTGGCACTGATTTCTTCAACTGTTTGTTCTGGTCATGTTGCTCATTCCTGCGATCGATCTCAAAGACGGCAAATGCGTGCGCCTCAAGCAAGGCGACATGAGCAACTCAACAACCTTCGGTGAAGACCCCGCGGCAATGGCCCGGCGCTGGGTCGATGCCGGCGCGAGACGTCTGCACCTGGTCGACCTGAACGGCGCATTTGCCGGCAAGCCAGTCAATGAGCCTGCAATCAAAGCGATCCTCGCCGAAGTTGGCGACGAGATCCCGGTGCAGCTGGGCGGAGGTATCCGCGACCTCGACACCATCGAGCGCTACCTCGACGACGGGCTGAGCTTCATCATCATCGGTACCGCTGCAGTGAAGAACCCCGGTTTTCTGCGCGATGCCTGCAGCGCGTTCGGCGGCCACATCATCGTCGGCCTCGACGCGAAGGAAGGCAAGGTCGCCACGGACGGCTGGAGCAAGCTGACCGGCCACGAGGTCATCGACCTGGCGAAGAAGTTCGAGGATTACGGCGTTGAAGGCGTGATCTACACCGACATTGGTCGCGACGGCATGCTTTCGGGCATCAACATCGAGGCGACGGTGAAGCTGGCACAGGCGCTGACGATTCCTGTCATCGCCTCGGGCGGACTGAGCAACCTCGCTGATATCGAACGGCTGTGCGAGGTTGAGTTCGAAGGCATCGACGGCGTCATTTGCGGCCGGGCGATCTATACCGGCGACCTCGATTTCGCTGCTGCGCAGGCACGTGCCGACGAGCTGAACGGGGACTGACCCGAGCCCCTCCTTTCTCCGCGGCGCCCTGCGATGGCAGACGGCGATTCCAGATGCTTTCCAAGCGAATCATTCCCTGCCTCGACGTGACCGGCGGTCGCGTCGTCAAAGGCGTCAACTTCGTCGAGCTGCGCGATGCCGGTGACCCGGTGGAAATCGCCGCGCGCTACAACGAGCAAGGCGCCGACGAACTGACCTTCCTCGACATCACTGCTACCAGCGATGGGCGCGATCTGATCCTGCACATCATCGAAGCGGTGGCGTCGCAGGTGTTCATCCCGCTGACGGTTGGCGGCGGCGTGCGCTCGGTGGAGGACGTGCGGCGTCTGCTCAATGCCGGCGCCGACAAGGTCAGCTTCAATTCGGCGGCGGTGGCGAACCCGCAGCTGATCCGCGATGCTTCGGGGCGCTACGGCGCGCAGTGCATCGTCGTCGCGATCGATGCCAAGCGTCGTGGCGGGGACGATCTCGCCGCGCGCGGGCCTGGCTGGGATGTCTACACCCACGGCGGACGCAAGAACACCGGCCTGGATGCGATCGACTGGGCAGCGCAGATGGCCGAGCATGGCGCCGGTGAAATCCTGCTGACCAGCATGGACCGCGATGGGACGAAATCCGGCTTCGACCTGCCACTGACACGCGCGGTCAGCGACCGCGTCGCGGTGCCGGTGATTGCCTCGGGTGGCGTGGGTGCGCTGGAGCATTTGTCGGAAGGCATCCGCATTGGCGGTGCCGACGCGGTGCTCGCCGCCAGCATCTTCCACTACGGCGAATTCACCGTGGGCCAGGCCAAGGCGCTGATGGCGCGCGACGGCATCCCGGTGCGGTTGTGATGGCGGGCGCCAAGTCGAAAGAGGGTCCTCGCTTCGGCAGCCGCGCGTTCGCCGATGTGCCTCCCCGCAAGAAGGTTGCCGCCAAGAAGCCGGCGGTGTCGCCTGACATCGCCTCGCTGCCGCGCGAGGTGCGCATCATCGGTGGCGAGTGGAAGCGCAGCAAGCTGCCAGTGGGCCTGCTGCCTGGTCTGCGCCCGACGCCTGATCGGGTGCGTGAGACGCTGTTCAATTGGCTGGGCGCCGACCTCAGCGGCTGGCGCTGCCTCGATGCCTTCGCAGGCAGTGGCGCGCTGGGCTTCGAGGCGGCATCGCGTGGCGCCGCCTCGGTGGTGCTACTGGAGCGCGAGGTCCGGCAAGCCCGCAGCCTTGAAGAGTCGAAGCTACGCCTGAAGGCTGACACGCTGCAGGTGGTGGCCACTGATGCGTTGTCATGGATGCGCCGCAGCGCGCCGGACGCCTTCGAGCTGGTGTTCATCGATCCGCCGTTTGGCAGCGATCTACTGGCACCGGCAGCGGCCGCCGCTGCCAGGCTGGTGGTCCCGGGCGGCTACATCTATCTGGAAGCAGCGCACACCTACAGCGCTGAGGACCTTGCGCCGCTGAATCTGACCGTGTATCGACACCTGCGTGCGGGGCGGGTCCACGCCCACTTGTTGCAGCGATCCAGCAGTGACTACACTGCGGCCCACACCGCGTGACCAGGAGCGCCGAATGACCTCCGTGACCAAGCTGA
>CANHOE010000174.1 GCA_947462175.1 Burkholderiales bacterium
GCCCGCTGCGCAATTGCTGGCGCGCTGGTTCATCGCGGGCGTGTTCTTTCGCTCGGGGCTGACAAAGATCGCTGACTGGGAAACCACCGTCGCGCTGTTCACCGACGAGTACCACGTGCCGCTGCTCAGCCCGCAAATCGCCGCCGCACTCGGCACCGGTGCTGAGCTGGTGCTGCCAGCGCTGATCCTGCTGGGCCTGGGGGGGCGTTTCGCTGCTGCGGGGTTGTCGATCCTCAATGTCGTGGCGGTCATCAGTGTCGAGGACATGCCCATCCCGGCTCTGCAGCAGCACATCTTCTGGGGCAGTGTGCTGGCCGGTTTGTTGCTGTGGGGGCCGGGCCGCTGGTCGATTGATCAATACCTTTGGCCCTGGCTGCGAAACCGCTTGTTGGGTACGCCCGCATAGTCCGCATCGCCCGACCTTGTCAGTGGGACTGTGCGTCGCTCCTGACGACGCCAAACACCCCGGCGTGATTTGCCTCGTTCCTTGAGATTTCTTTCCACCTGGTCTGTCGGCGAAGTCTGCGAGCGCACCGGCTGCCGCTAGCCGTTCCACGGACTCAAGCTTGGACGCTTCGAGTCGATACACCCGTGACCTCCCGTGGGTTATCGAGGGGACAACGCAGCACTCTGGAGCCCGCGATGAGCGTTTTCGACTCTTCCACCATGCGGCTGGTTTTGCAGCCTGGCATGGCACTGATGCGGGGCTTGCGTTTCCCGTCCAAGATCATGCTGATGGGGATCGTGTTGATCGTCCCGCTGTCGTGGTTGACAGGTCAGGCCCTGCTGGCGTCGCACGAGCTGCTGGAGGCCACCCGGCTCGAAGCACGTGGTAACCCGCTGCTGCGGTTGAGCCTGGACGTCGTGACACAGACACAGAAGCACCGGGGTCTCGTCAATCGACAGTTGGCGGGCGACGCCAGTGTCGACGGCGAAATTACCAAGACACGTTCCGATCTGAAAGCAGCGGTCGGCTCCTTGCAGTCGGCGCTGCTCGAACGCCCGGAATTCGACCTCGCCGCCATCTGGCAGCCGGTGCGCCAGACGCTCAGCCGGCTGGCAGAGGGCGATGTTCCGGCCAACGCCGCTCAGAGCTTTCGTCTGCACAGCGAGCAGGTGGAAGCCATGCGCCACCTGATCTCACGCGCCGCCGAGGTCAGCGGTTTGCTGCTGGATCCAGAAGGCCCGTCATTTCATCTGATGCATTTCTCGGTCGAACCGCTGGTGGTGTGGACCGAGTCCCTCGGCCAACTGCGCGGTCGGGGCGCTGCAATGCTCCACAAGGGCGAAGCCAGTGCCGAAGATCACGCAGAGATCGTCGCGCAGGTTCGGGTGCTGAATCAGACGGTGTCCGCGGCCGAGGACATCGTGGCCGCGCTGCAGCGTGCTGGTGAGCCAGCTCCTGACGGCTTCTCGGCCGCTGTGGTCAGCACGCGCGCCTATGCGCATCTTGCGGAATCGGGCTTCATGGCCGGACCGCTGATTGGCGACGCGGCCGCGCATTTCGATGCCGGTACCGTTGCCATCGCGCAAGCGCTCGGCACCGGTCGGGCTGCGATACAGCGGCTGCAGATCCTGCTCGATGCAAGAGCCCAACGCCTCTACAACTTGTGGTTGATCCAGTTGACTGTCGGCATCGCCACGGTGCTCGGCGTCGCTTACCTCACGGCGGTGTTCTTCCGCACGTCATTCGGCGCAATCGGTGCGCTGCAGCGGTCTGTCAACCTCCTTGCAGCGGGCGACTTCGCCAAGCAGGTCAGGCTGCGCGGCACCGATGAACTGTCGGTGGTCGGTCAGTCGCTGGACACAATGACGAGCAGCCTCTCCGAGATGGTGGCTGACGTTCGCAGCAGTTCATCGATGGTGGCGCTGGCCGGCTTCAGTCTTGCCGCCGACACCAAGGCACTGTCTGAGCGCACCGAAGCGCAGGCCTCCAGCCTCGAGCAGACCACGGCGAGCGTGGAGGAATTGAGCGGTGCCGTGCGCAAGAACGCGCAGGGTGCCGAAACGGCGAGCGGGATGGCCGCGAGGGTGCAGGGCATTGCAGAGCACGGCGGTAGTGCGATCCAGTCTGCCGTCACGGCGATGCAGGACATCCAATCGAGTTCGACCCGCGTCCAGGAGATCGTCGGCGTGATCGAGGGGTTGTCCTTCCAGACCAACATCCTGGCGCTGAACGCTGCCGTCGAGGCGGCGCGGGCTGGCGAACAGGGCCGCGGCTTCGCCGTGGTGGCGGCCGAGGTGCGTTCGCTGGCCAAGCGCAGCGCCGAGTCGGCACGCGAGATCAAGTCGCTGATCGCGGCATCGTCCCAGCACGTCAGCACCGGTGTCACGCAGATCGGTGGCGCCAGCCAGACCTTTGCCGAGATCGTTCAAGGCATCCGCGATGTCGCTGCCAGCGTCCATGAGATCAAGACCAGCACGGCCGAACAAAGCAGCGGCCTCGACCAGATCGCGCAGGCGGTGCGTCACATCGACGAGATCACGCAGCGCAATGCGCAGATGGTCGAATCGGCGTTGAGGAGCTCATCGCAACTCAGCAGCCGCGCTGAAATGCTCAGCGCCGCGGTGTCGAACTTCAAGCTGCGTCAGGGCAGTGCCGACGAAGCCCTTGCCTTGGTACGCAAAGCGGTCGAGATGTACCGCAGGGCCGGCCCCGCGGCGCTCGACAAGATCACCGCTGCCGCCAGCGGTCTGAGCGACCGCGACATGTACGTTTTTGCGTTCGACCGTCAAGGCATCTACCGCGCCTTCGCCGGCAACCCCGAGAAGGTCGGCACTTCGGTGCATGAATTGCGCGGGGTCGACGGTGGCAAGCTGGTGAGGGATGCGTTCGAGCAAGCTGCCCAAGGTGGCGGCTGGTTCGACTACGACTTTGCCAATCCGCAGACCGGTAAAGTGGGTTCGAAGACGTCGTATGTCGAACCCGTGTCGGCAGACCTGGTCCTTGGCTGTGGCGTCTACAAGGCCCGCGGCGGGTCGGATGCGCCGGTCGCGGGTAACGCGGCGGCATCCACCAGCCGCGATAACCAGCGCGTACGGCTGCCCGTCGTTCGCCCGCTGGCGAGCGCCTGACCCATCGCTCGCTGACGGCAGCGATTTCCGCCTGCCGTGCGCGCTAGGCACGCGGGGTAGACACACCCTTGGTGTTGGGGCCGCAGGAAATCTTCGGCGGTCACGAGCACATCAAGCATGTGTGCCGCCGGCTGCGAGGGCTGTCTGTCCAAGCCGATCAACTTGAAGACATGGGCGACCAGCATCCGGTCACTCCTCGCCAGCTGAGACAGCGCGCCCATCGTGCACGATGCCAGGAGTTACGCTGGCACTGGATAACGCCGCGTCGCCGGGCCGGCCTTCATCACCTGGCCCGGCACCGGGTGCCCGACGATGTCGGGGAGCTGTCTCGCCAGCGTCAGCAGGCGGTCCAGCTCGACACCGGTGTGCCGCCCCATGGCCTCGAACATGTGCACCATGTCTTCGGTACACACATTGCCGCTCGCGCCGGGGGCGAAAGGGCAGCCGCCAAGGCCGCCGAGCGAGGCATCGAAGTGCGTGACTCCGGCGTCCAGCGCGGCTAACGCGTTGGCGAGGCCCATCGCCCGGGTGTCGTGGAAGTGCGCCGTGAAAGTCACGTTGGGCCAGCGCTCGATGACGGCGCGAAACAGCCGCTGCACCTGCGCCGGGTTGGCCATGCCGGTGGTGTCGCACAAGGCAATTCGCTTGATACCCAGATCCACCAGGCGAGCGACCCATCCGAGCACTTCGTCGGCAGGCACCTCGCCGTCGAACGGGCAGCCGAAGGCAGTGGAGAGCGAGGCGTTGATGGCCGCCTGACCCGCTGCGGCGTCGACGATGCTGGTGAACTGGGCCAGCGACTGTTCACGGCTCATGCGCAAGTTAGCCAGGCTGTGCGAGGCACTGGCCGACATCACCAGGTTCAGCTCGTCGACGGCGCAGGCCAGCGCGCGTTCCGCACCGCGCACATTGGGCACCAGCGCGGCGTACTCGACGCCTTCAACGCGGTCGATGCCACGCATCACGTCTTCCGCATCGGCGAGCGCAGGGATCGCCTTGGGTGACGAAAACGACGTCACTTCGATCTTCGCGACGCCGCTTCGGCTGAGCGCATTCACCAGTTCGATCTTGCGCTCGGTGGGCACGAAAACGGGTTCGATCTGGAAGCCGTCGCGCACGCACACCTCGTGGATGTGCAGCGGTGCAAGTGCTCTGGGCGAGTCTTGTCGTGGAAGCGCTGTCATGCCTGGCTCGCAAACTCAGGCCACGGTGTCGCCGACGGCATGCAGGCGCCCGTTGGCATAAATCAGTGGCATCACGTCGTCATGGACGTGCACCGTTTCAACCGCCGCAATGATCACCGAATGACTTCCGACAGGCGTCACGGAGACCACCCGGCAAAACAGATTGCACTGCGCGCCGTGCAGATATGGCAGGCCGCTCGCCTCCTCGAGGCGCCAGTCGCCCGACTCGAAGCGATCCTCGCCCGTCTTCTGGCCACTGAAGTGCCCGACCAGTTCGTGGTGCGAGGGCATGAGCACATTGATGCAGAACTGGCCCTGTTCGATCAATGGCGCATGCAGACTTGCCGTCTGGTTGACGCAGATCAGCAGCGTAGGCGGGTCCATCGTCACTGAGTTGACGGCCGTTGCGGCCATGCCGTGGCGTCGCCCGCTGGCGTCGGTCGTACTGATCAGCGTAACCGTGGCGGCAAGGCGACGCATCGCCTTGCGAAAGTCGGGCACCAGGGCGGAAGCGATTGTGTCGGTCATGTCGTTCATCGGGTCCGTGTGATCAGCGCTTTCGGGCGATCACCATGTAATAGGTGCAATCGGTCTGCGGGTCTTCGTTGACGAAGCGATACGGGGCCTGGACCTCGAAATAGATCGTGTCACCGGTGTCCAGCACGTGCGGCTGTTCATCGACGACCACTGTGAGCCTGCCAGAACTCACGGCCAGGTATTTCTCCGTGGGCGAGGAATAGGCGGGCAGCAATCCCGTGGAGCGGCCGGCCGGCAAGTGGTGCAAGACAAACTCCACCCCATTGTCAACGTGCGCCGGGGACAACATCCACCGCTCGAAGCCGGTTTCAGGGTCGCGGAACGCAATTCGCTGTCCCGCGCGGATGACGGCGACGCTCGACGCGTTTGCCTCGGCACCGAGCAAGCTCGACAGCGAGATGCCAAATCCAGCGGCAATCCGCACGATGATGGGCAGTGTGGGGCTCTTTTCGCCGCGCTCGATGGTCGACAGCATCGCGCGACTGACGCCTGACTGCCGGGACAACTGCTCCAGCGTCAGCTGCGATCGGGCCCGCAACGCCTTGATGCGTTGCCCCAAGGCAAGGCTGATCGCTGCGTCGGAACCCCGATCTGCCGGGGCCGCCGACTCCCCCTTGGACCGGCCGCTGACGCGCTCCTGTGTGCGTGGCGTAGGCATCGTGTTCGTTCTTCTTTGGTGGAATCGGTGGAAACAGTGAGAGTCTACCGGTGCTGACGAAGCCTGTGAAATGTAGCCATCAAAAGAGCAAATCACAGATCAGGATGCGGGTTCACCACGCCTTGACAGCTGAATGCAGTCGCGAGAAAGTTGTCTTCTATCGAAGAACTGATGAGACAGGAGACCCCATGAGCGCCGCCACCACCCCCCCGATCGCGGCGAACCCGATGCATGCTTCGACCAACCGGATGAAGCTTGGCGTGTTCGCGATCAATGCCCATGGCGGATGCGCCATCACCACAGCACCCGAGGTGCATCGCGCGGACGCATGGAAGAAGAACCTCGAGACCATGCAGATCGCCGACCGCGCCGGTTTCGAGGCCGCCATCCCGATAGGCCGCTGGCGCGGTTTTGGCGGCGACAGCAACTTTGGCGGTACCAGCTACGAGACGTACACCTGGGCGGCGGCGCTGGCGGCATCGACCGAGCAGATCGCCTGCATCACCACTTCGCACGTGCCCACCGTGCACCCATTGTTCGCTGCAAAGCAGGCA
>CANHOE010000175.1 GCA_947462175.1 Burkholderiales bacterium
AGGCCGACGAAAGCCACCAGACCGGCCTGCGACACGGCAATGCCCGTGGCCAGCGCCAGCACGGCCACCAGCAGCAGTCGCCAGCGTGCCAGTGCCAGGCCGAGGCTGCGCGCACTGTCTTCACCCAGCGTCAAGGCGTCGAGCACGCGCGCCAGTCGCCATGCCACAGGCAGCGTCAAGAGCAGCCCGACACCCAGTACGCCCACATTGGCCCAACCGAGAAAGCCGGTGGTGCCGAGCATGAAGACCTGCTTTCCGCGAAGCGACTCGGGCGCGACTGTTGAGACCAGATCGCCCAACGCGGAGAGCACCACGCCGACAACCACCCCGGCCAGCAGCAGCCGCGGCGTTTGCTGTGCGCCGCGAGCCAGCGCCAAGGTCAGCGCGACGCCAGCGAAGGCACCTATGAAAGCCGCACCCACGAGACCCAGCCTAGCCAGGCCGCTGGCGGCCGTCATCAACGGCAATGCCCCGCCCAGCGAGCCGACCGCCAGCACAAGCACCACGGCCAGAGACGCCCCGGCTGCCGAGCCCAATAGATAAGGGTCGGCGAGTGGATTGCGAAACAGACCTTGCGCGACGGCGCCTGCCAGCCCAAGCAGCGCGCCGACCAGCCAGGCGCCCAGGGTGCGCGGCGCACGGATCTCACCGAAGATCAGCGCGCTGTCAGCACCGTGCAATTGCGGCCAGGACCAGCCATCGCTGCCCGCCGCCAGTCCGGCCAGCGCCAACACCAGACCCGCCAGCAGCAGGCCGACAGCAAGCCGACGCCGACGCGCAGCGCCTGGGTCACGGGCAGTACCAAAGCGGCTGGCATCCATGGCGTGATCGATCATTTTGTCGATCTGCCAAGGGCCAGCAGGCAATCGGCCAGCAGCTGTGCGGCCTCGCCGAGTCGAGGGCCGGGGCGCACCAGCACCTCGTAGCGTTCATGGCTGAAACCGCAGATGCGGCGCTCACGCAAGGCATTCAGCTTGGCCCAGCCGGGCCTGCGCGGCATCTCGTCCAGATCGCGCTGCGCGGCCATGATGATGTCGGGCTGCGTGCGCACGACAAACTCGGGATTGAGCTGCGGAAACGGTCCGAGCGCCGCAGGCACAGCATTGACGAGCCCCAGACGCTTCATGGTCTCTCCGATGAACGAGCCTTCGCCAGCGGCGTACGGGGTCGTGTCCACCTCAAAGTACACACGCAGCCCGCGCAGCGTCACGGGGACGCGAATGGCTGCGCTGTCGACCTGCTGCTCGATAGCACGCCACAGCGGCGCAGCTGCCGCCGGCGTGCCGAGCATCGCAGCGAGCACAGTCAATGATCGGTGCACATCGGCGTGTGTTTTGGATTCCAGCAGCACGACCTTCAGTCCGAGCGACTCCAGACGATCGACGACCCGTGTGGCGGGTGCGGCAAGCACCACATCAGGCTTCAATGCAACGATGCGCTCCAGGTTCGCGTCTTCAAGACCACCGAGCTTCGGCAGGTGAATCACCGACAAAGGTGAATTGGAATAACGATCGGTCCCGACCAGCCGATCACAGCCGCCCAGCGCGCACAGGCTTTCGGTCAGCGAAGGCAGAAGGCTGACGATGCGGCGAGGTGCCGCAGCGAAGCGCAGTGTGTGGCCTCGGTCGTCCTGAACAACGATCGGCGGTGCAGCGGGATCTGCTGCATGTGCTCCCGCCGGCGTTGCAGCCGAACACCACAGGAGCGCACCAAGCAGGCTGACCAGGAGACAGCGCATGCTCACCGCGCCTCCCGTCTGACCGCTACCTCGATGCCGGCCACCATCAGTGTCACGCGGTCGCAGCGCGCCGCAATGGCTTGGTGCAGGCGACCGAGCTCATCGACGAAGTGACGCGCCTCTGGCGACATCGGCGAGACACCCAGGCCAATTTCATTCGAGACCAGCAACACCGGCCCGCTGGCCTCGCTGATGGCATCGCACAGCGCCTGGCGCTTCACGTCCCATTCGAGTTCGTCAAGCGCATCGCCTTCCGATGGCATCAGCAGGTTGGTCAACCACAGCGTGAGGCAATCGATGACGACCAGACGACCCGGCGCACTGAGCCGAAAGATCGCCTGTGGCAGGTCGATCGGCACCTCCTCGCATTGGAGCTGAGGCAGGCGCTCGGCACGCTCGAGTCGATGGTGCGCGATGCGCAAGCGCATCTCATCGTCTCCCGGGCGGGCGGTGGCAATCAGAACGGCAGACCTTTCGACAGCTTCAGGCGTTGCTGTCGGGATGGGGTCGCGAGGTGGCATCCAGCGAGCGCCTTGCGCTGCAGCCAGTTGTGGCGGTAGTGCCAGCCACGTCGCCACGCGCTGCTCTGCGCAGCGCGACTTGCCGCTGCGCTGTCCTCCGAGGATCAACTCATGCACGGGTGGGACTCCATCGTGGAAGTGTCAAGTCTGTCCGCCGCGGCTACAAGTCGATGCCGCTGTAGCGCACACCGACCCAGGCCTGACGGCCCGGTGAGCGGTAATCGCGCGCTGGCTCGATGTCACGGTTGGCCAGGTTCAGCACCTTGGCTTCGAATTGCCAATGCGGCATGAATTTCCAGCGCGCTTGCACATCCACCGTCGAATAACCGCCCAGGCGTTTGCCGGCATCGAGACGATCACCCAGCGTCACCAGCGTGGCGCCCAGGGTCCAGTTGTCGATCCGGTAGTCCGCATCGAGGGTTTCCTGGTGCTTCGCACGGCGGTTCAGGCGTGTGTCCTTTCGCTCATCCCTCGCGCTGAGCAGTTCCACCGTGCCACGCAGTGCGAGCGCACCGATGCGGTGGCCAGCACTGAAGGTCGCCCCCTGCAGCCTTGCACGATCCACGTTGCGGGCGCAACCGAAATCGTAGGATGGATCGACCGGGCAGAAAGTACGGTCGGCTTCGTAGTTGATCAAATGCCGCACGCGATTGCGGTACAGCGTCACGGCCGCGTGGCTGTCGCCAGCGCGCCAGTTCAGTCCGACCTCAGCACTGCGGCCGCGTTCCGGGCGGATGGTCGCAACGCCAAAGCCGGCGTAGAACAAGTCGTTGAAGCTCGGCGCGCGGAAAGTGGTGCCCAGGAGCGTGCGCGCTGTCAGCCCAGGGCCGATCTCGTAGCCGTACCCCACCCGCCCCGTGGTGCTGCTCCCGTAGACGGAATTGTCATCACGCCGAACGTCGGCCGACAGCAGATGATCGCCCAGGCGACCAGCGTAGCCGAGGCCCATGGAGTCGCTGTGGCGCTGCTTGTTGGCAGAGAACGCCGACGATTCAGCCCGCTCTTCGAGGCGCTCGACCACGGCCACGAATTGCTGCTGGGGAGCGGGCGTGAAAACGTTCTGCCAGGTGTACTGGTTGCGTCGGGTCAGGAAGCGCTCGGGGAAATTGGCACCGTCCCAGGACTTGTCTTCATCCAGCGCCAGCTGCAGTCGCGTGGTCCACAGCGCATTGATGACACCGTCGTAACTCAACGAGGCAACCTGGGTACTCAGGCGGGTGCGAAAACTCGGCGACGGATCCTGCGCGAAATCCGGTGGGCCGCCGAATTCGGATGCGTCGTACTGCGAGTTCAGCCGCGTTTCGATCACGCTGACTGCCACCCGGTGGCCGGTCGCGAGCCCGTAACCCATGCGAGCTTGCGCCGTGCGACGGTAGTAGCCATCGCGGTCGGGGTTGTAATTGCCGTACAGATCACCGGGCCGCAATGTCGACACGCCATGGCTTCTTTCGCCGCTGATGGAGGCCGCGTAATCGAAGCCACCAAGGGCGCCGCTGATGCTGACGTCAGCCTCGCGAGAACCGTACTCGCCAAAAGCGACACGCCCGGACAGGCTTGCGGGGCCCTCGCCACGCCTGGTGGTGATCAGCACCACGCCACCGACCGCATCGGCGCCGTAAAGACTGGAGCCTGGCCCGCGCAGCACCTCAATGCGCTCGATCTGCGTCAAGCTGATGGCCTCGAACGCGACTTGCGCCAACGTGGCTGAACCAACCCGCACGCCGTCGACCAGCACCAGCGTGCTGCTGGTGCTGGCGCCGCGCAGCAGGATGCCGGCGGCGTGGCCCGGCCCGCCGCTGCGAGACAGTTGCACGCCGGCTTCTCGACGCAGCAGATCTTCGATCGAATCGGCGGTCGAAGCGCGGATGCGCTGTTCATCGATCACGACCACATCGGACGTGACCTGATCGAGCGGCAACGCTTCGCGGCTGGCGATGACGGTCACGGGCGGCAGGCTGATCTGGGCCTGAGCCGTGGACAGCGATGTTGCAGCAAGGACTGCAGCGAGGGTTGATGAAAGGACGTGCGAATAGCGGCTGAAGGCAGCCCGAGGCGCTCGCGGCGCCGCGCAGAAAGGAAACATGTTGAAGAGCCCGACACGATGCACGCGACCTGCCTCCCCGCAGGCGCATGCGGTGTAGGCACGACACACGGTCGCGCCCCCTTGTTGGCCGGTATCCGGGCTGATGGAGCGACCTTCACGACCTTCCCAGAGATAAAGCATCTCCAGTGGTGCGCGCATGAAAGCTGAATCCCCGTCTCAACCGACGAGGGCTTCGTCCACCGTACCGTTGCGGGGGCAGCGCAGTTTGAGCACCGAGGGGTGCTGACTGCTTCCCGTTTAACTGCGCCGACAAGAACACCGGCGCGGGCACCAACAGGCTTTCATTCTAAGCACGCGCCTACAATGACTACCCGCTGGCCGTCCCACTGCCCGAATACGCGTCATGTCGAAGATTGAAGACCTCGCCGACCGGGTGGAGCTGCTTCTGCTGCGCCACCATGAATTGCAGCGGACCAATGCGCTGCTCGAGCAGCAGTTGGCCACCATCATCAGCGAACGCGATAACCTGCGTTCACGCCTGAACGCGGCGCGTGCGCGCATCGACACCTTGCTCGGTCGGCTGCCAGCCGACGCTGCCGAGGCTTCTGCCGATGACGTGCCACAAGCCTCGCTTTCAGTCCCCCACAAGGACCCGCGATGAAACAGATAGACGTCTCGATCCTTGGCCAGAGCTATGTGCTGGGCTGTCCCGATGGTGGCGACGCGCTGCTGCAGGCCTCAGTGAAAGCGGTCGATCGCGAAATGACCGCGATCCGCAATGCTGGCAAGGTCAAGGCCCGTGAACGTATTGCGGTGCTGGCCGCCTTGAACCTGGCGTACAAGCTGGAACAACGGCCAGCGGCGACTGCGTCTGCGCCTTTAGCGGCCGAGTCAACGGCTGCGCCAGTGGATGTCGAGGCCTTGATCGCGCGCCTCGACCAGGCCCTTGGCGAGCACGGTCAATTGCTTTGACCGATTGGGCGCACGAAGTCACCCCTTGGGCGTCATTGCCACCCATCGCAGGCGTAGACTGGTCAATGTCCGTTGTGTTCGCGTGAGTTTTTAATTCCTTGAACCGATGCTCTCGCGAGCTCGGGCTGGGAATATTGCCGAGTGGGCGTGATCGTCTCGCGTCAGACGAACCCGAAACACGGTTGACCCGGCCCACCTGAATCCCCTGGGTTCAGGAACGCGACTCACGGTTCACAACGGACACCTTTGGCCTCGAACCTGCCGGAATGCAACGGCATGAAATGGCCTGTCAGGAAGCGTTCTCGAAGCGAATGCTGGCCAGCGTGACGCGATTGCCTCCACGGATCTGTGCAGCAGTCAGCGCTGTGTCTGCGGCCTGCAGCAGACCCTCCTGTGTGTGGGCCGTATGCGGGAAACTGGCCACACCCATCGAGACCGTGAAGCCGAAATCCTGACCTTCGAGCACCACGATCTGAGTCGCGCACTGGCGTCGCAAGCCTTCCATGCGCGAATGCGCCGTTGCCAGGCCAACGCCTGACAGCAACACGGCGAAACGATCGCCGGAGACGCGGCAGGACGCATCCATCGCTCGGGTATTGCCGCGCAGCAGCCGCCCGAGTGCCTCGATCACCCGCTGGCGAGCTGGAGTGCCCAGCGCACTGGCGACGCCAGTCGGTGGATCGATCGAAATCGAAACCATCGAGAACTCGCGATGTTCGCGCAGCGAC
>CANHOE010000176.1 GCA_947462175.1 Burkholderiales bacterium
AGCTTAGTCGGGTCGCTTGTCCGCCCACCGGTGCAGCCGGGTCGCGGAAGGTTTTTAAACCCACTATCGCGCTGGAAACCAGCGCATGAGGTGAGCGAAATGATGCAGGAATACAGAGCGAATTCGCATCTGTTTGGAGGCAATGCGCCCTACGTCGAAGAGATGTACGAGGCGTATCTCGACAACCCCGGCTCGGTACCCGAGAACTGGCGTTCCTATTTCGACGCGCTGCAGCACTTGCCCGCCGTCGATGGCTCCGATGAACGCGATGTGGCACATGCGCCTGTTGTTGAATCGTTCGCGCAGCGCGCCAAGGCCAACACGTTTGGCAATCGCGCCAGCAGCTCTGACCTTGCCATTGCGCGCAAGCAGGTGCATGTTCAGTCGCTGATCGCTGCCCACCGCTTCCTCGGCTCCCGTTGGGCCGATCTCGATCCGCTGAAGCGCCAGGAGCGCCCCAAGATTCCTGAACTTGAGCCGGTTTTCTACGACCTGTCCGAGTCGGACATGGACATCTCGTTCAGCGCCTCGAACACCTATTTCTCGACTGCCGAGAACATGACGTTGCGGCAGATTCTTCAGGCTCTGCGCGAGACCTACTGCGGCTCTATCGGTGCCGAGTACATGCACGTCACCCAGCCGATCGAAAAGCGCTGGTGGCAAGAGCGCCTGGAGTCGATCCGCTCGAAGCCGCATTTCAGCCCGGACCAGAAAAAGCACATCCTCGACCAACTCACCGCCGCGGAGGGTCTGGAGCGCTACCTGCACACCAAGTACGTCGGCCAGAAGCGCTTTTCACTCGAGGGTGGAGAGAGCTTCATCGCATCAATGGACGAACTGGTGCAGCGCGCTGGCGTCAAGGGCGTGCAGGAGATCGTCATCGGCATGGCCCACCGCGGCCGCCTCAACGTGCTTGTCAACACGCTCGGCAAAACGCCAGCCGAATTGTTCTCTGAGTTCGATCACACCGCGCCCGAGAACCTGCCGTCCGGCGACGTCAAGTATCACCAGGGCTTTTCGAGCGACGTGACCACGCCTGGCGGCCCGGTGCACTTGAGCTTGGCATTCAACCCGTCGCACCTGGAGATCGTGAACCCGGTGGTCGAGGGCTCGGTCAAGGCCCGTCTGGATCGCCGCGGCGATGCGAACGGCCACTCGGTTTTGCCGATCATCGTGCACGGTGATGCGGCGTTCGCCGGCCAGGGCGTCGTGATGGAGACACTGGCACTGGCGCAGACGCGGGGTTATTTCACCGGCGGCACGGTACACCTTGTCATCAACAACCAGATTGGTTTCACCACCAGCGATCCGCGCGATACGCGTTCGACGCTGTACTGCACCGACGTGGTCAAGATGGTCGAGGCGCCGGTGCTGCACGTCAACGGCGACGACCCCGAGGCAGTGGTGTTGGCCACGCAGATGGCCCTCGACTACCGGCAGGAATTCAGCAAGGACGTGGTCGTCGACATCGTCTGTTTCCGCAAACTCGGCCACAACGAACAGGACACTCCGGCGCTGACGCAGCCGCTGATGTACAAGAAGATCGCGCAGCATCCCGGCACGCGCAGGATGTACGCCGACAAGCTGGTTGCTCAGGGCGTGCTCACGCCCGATGGTCCCGATGCGATGGTCAAGGCCTTCCGCGCAGCCATGGACGAAGGCAAGAACGCCTACAGCCCCGTGTTGACCAACTACAAGAGCAAGTTCGCCGTCGACTGGGCGCCTTTCCTCGGCAAGAAGTGGACGGATGCTGCCGACACCGCTCTGCCACTGGCAGAGATCAAGCGCCTGGCTGAACGCATCACCGCGTTGCCGACGAACTTCAAGCCGCACCCACTGGTCGAGAAGGTGCTGGCCGATCGCGCTGCAATGGGACGTGGCGAGATGAATGTCGACTGGGGGATGGGTGAGCACCTGGCATTCGCCTCGCTGGTCGCCAGCGGGTATGCGGTTCGCCTGTCGGGTGAAGACTGTGGACGCGGCACCTTCACTCACCGCCATTCGGTGCTTCATGATCAGAACCGCGAGAAGTGGGACGAGGGCACCTACACGCCGCTCAAGCATGTTGCCGAGGGTCAGGCGCCGTTCGTGGTGATCGATTCGCTGCTTTCCGAGGAGGCCGTGCTCGGCTTTGAGTACGGCTACGCGTCGGCCGAGCCAAACACGCTGGTCATCTGGGAGGCGCAGTTCGGCGACTTTGCCAACGGCGCCCAGGTCGTGATCGACCAGTTCATCGCCTCCGGTGAAGTCAAGTGGGGTCGCGCCAACGGCCTGACGCTGATGCTGCCGCATGGGTACGAGGGGCAAGGCCCTGAGCACTCATCGGCGCGCCTCGAACGCTTCATGCAGTTGGCCGCCGACAACAACATGCAGATCGTCCAGCCGACCTCGGCCAGCCAGATCTTCCATGTACTGCGCAGACAGATGGTGCGCATGTTCCGCAAGCCGCTCGTGATCCTGACGCCAAAGTCGCTGCTGCGAGCCAAGGATGCCGCATCGCCACTCAGCGAGTTCACCCGCGGCGAGTTCCGCACCGTCATCGGCCCTAACAATCCGGACATCGAACCGGAAAAGGTCAAGCGTGTGATTGCCTGTTCTGGCAAGGTGGCCTATGACCTGCGTAAGCGTCGCGATGCGAAGAAGCAGAACGACACCGCTATCGTGCTGGTGGAACAGCTGTACCCGTTCCCGCACAAGGCCTTCGCGGCGGAGCTGAAAAAGTATCCCAACGCCACTGAGATCGTCTGGTGTCAGGATGAGCCTCAGAACCAGGGCGCCTGGTTTTTCGTGCAGCACTACATCCACGAAAACATGCTCGACGGCCAAAGGCTCGGCTACGCAGGCCGGCCAGCGTCTGCGTCGCCGGCAGTGGGGTACGCCCACCTGCACCAGGAGCAGCTGAAGTCGCTGCTGGATCAGGCCTTCGGCAAGCTCAAAGGTTTCGTCCTCAGCAAGTGATGCACCGGTGGGCACGGTACGGCGTCATGACCGACGCCGCCTGTCAACCCGCAGCATTGCAGCCCTCAAACCATCCCAGTTCAGAGCACGGATTCGCCGGCGGCCTGTGTTGCCGAGGCTTGAAATCTCAGAAAGAAAATCATGTCCATCGTTGAAGTCAAAGTACCCCAGCTCTCCGAATCCGTATCGGAAGCCACGTTGCTGCAGTGGAAGAAGAAACCCGGCGAGGCCGTCGTCATCGACGAGATACTGGTAGAGATCGAGACCGACAAGGTCGTTCTGGAAGTCCCTGCTCCGGCATCGGGCGTGATGGCGCAGTTGGTGAAAAACGACGGTGAGAGCTGCGTAGCCGAAGAGGTCATTGCACGCATCGACACCGAAGCCGCGGCGCAGGCCAGCCCGTTGGAAGCCAAGACTGTGGCGCCGCAAGCCACGGCAGCACCCTCGGTGCCTGCTGCGGGCAGTGCGACCGGCGTCGCGATGCCGGCGGCCGCCAAGATCATGGCCGACAACCAGATGGATGCGGGTTCGGTCCCCGGTACCGGCAAAGGGGGGCGCGTCACCAAGGGCGACGTCACTGCCGCGCTCTCCGCTGGCTTGCAGGCGCCTGTGGTGGCAGCGACTACCGCGCCCGTGGTCCCAGTCGCGGCCGTTGTCGCGCGCGCGCTTCCTTCGGTTCCGGCGCCTGTGACCGTGAACCTGGGCGATCGTCCGGAGCAGCGTGTGCCGATGTCGCGCCTGCGTGCCCGTGTCGCCGAACGACTGCTTCAGTCGCAGGCCACCAATGCGATCCTGACCACGTTCAATGAAGTGAACATGGCCCCGGTGATCGAGATGCGCAAGCGCTTCCAGGAGAAGTTCGAGAAGGAGCACGGCGTCAAGATCGGCTTCATGAGCTTCTTCGTGAAGGCCGCCGTGGCGGCGCTGAAGAAGTACCCGATCATCAACGCGTCGGTTGACGGCAACGACATCGTTTACCACGGCTACTTCGACATCGGTATCGCGGTCGGTTCTCCGCGTGGCTTGGTGGTGCCGATTCTGCGCAATGCAGATCAGATGAGCTTCGCCGACATCGAGAAGAAGATTTCCGAGTACGGCAAGAAGGCCAGCGAAGGCAAGCTTTCCCTCGACGACCTGACCGGCGGAACGTTCTCGATCAGCAATGGCGGCACCTTCGGTTCGATGCTGTCTACGCCCATCATCAACCCGCCGCAGTCGGCCATCCTCGGTGTGCATGCCACCAAGGACCGCGCGGTGGTCGAGAACGGTCAGATCGTGATCCGCCCAATGAACTATCTCGCCATGAGCTACGACCACCGCATCATCGACGGCCGCGAAGCCGTGCTGGGCCTGGTCGCGATGAAGGAAGCGCTGGAAGACCCGGCGCGACTGCTGTTTGACATCTGACGCACGGACACCCAAGAAAGCGATCCATGAGCAAGCAATTTGATGTCGTCGTCATCGGAGGTGGCCCTGGCGGCTACGTGGCCGCGATTCGCGCCGCGCAACTCGGCTTCAACACCGCCTGCATCGACGAGTGGAAGACCGACAAGGGCGGACCTGCGCCCGGCGGCACCTGCACCAACGTAGGCTGCATTCCGTCCAAGGCGTTGCTGCAGTCCAGCGAATACTTCGAGCACGCCGGCCACAGCTTTGCCGATCACGGCATCGGGCTGAAGGACCTGAGCATCGACGTGGCGAAGATGCTGGGCCGCAAGGATGCGGTGGTGAGGCAGAACAATGAAGGCATCCTTTACCTGTTCAAGAAGAACAAGGTCACGTTCTTCCACGGCCGTGGCGCCTTCCTGAAGGCGGGCGATTCCGGTTACGAGATCCAGGTCACCGGCACGACTGAAGCAGTCATCTCGGGCACGCACATCATTTTGGCAACCGGATCGAATGCCCGATCCTTGCCCGGCGCCGCTTTCGATGAAGACAAGATCCTGTCGAACGACGGTGCGTTGCGCATTGGTGCGGTTCCCAAGCGGCTGGGAGTGATCGGCTCCGGTGTCATTGGTCTGGAAATGGGCTCGGTCTGGCGTCGTCTGGGTGCCGACGTGACCGTTCTCGAAGGACTGCCGACGTTCCTTGGCGCGGTCGATCAGCAGATCGCGAAAGAGGCTCACAAGTCGTTCACCAAGCAGGGCTTGAAGATCGAGCTCGGCGTGAAGATCGACAAGGTCACGTCCGGCAAATCCAGCGTGACCGTGAGTTACGCGAATGCCAAGGGCGAGGTCGCCAAGCTCGAAGTCGACAAGCTCATCGTGTCGATCGGCCGGGTGCCGAACACGATCGGTCTGAATCCAGAAGCGGTCGGTCTGAAGCTCGACGAGCGTGGCGCGATTGCCGTGGATGACCATTGCCGTACCAACCTGCCGAATGTGTGGGCGGTGGGTGACGTCGTGCGCGGGCCGATGCTGGCGCACAAGGCGGAAGAAGAGGGTGTGGCGGTGGCTGAGCGCATTGCAGGCCAACATCCGCACGTCAACTTCAACACCGTGCCGTGGGTGATCTACACCTCGCCCGAGATCGCCTGGGTGGGGCAGACCGAGCAGCAACTCAAGGCCGAAGGTCGCGAGTTCAAGGCGGGCACCTTCCCGTTCCTCGCCAACGGCCGCGCGCGCGCCATGGGTGACACCACCGGCATGGTCAAAATGCTGGCCGACGCCAAGACCGACGAAATCCTCGGCGTGCACATCGTCGGGCCTTTCGCCTCCGAGCTGATCGCCGAAGCTGTGGTCGCCATGGAATTCAGAGCCAGTTCGGAAGACATTGCGCGCATCTGCCATGCGCATCCGTCGCTCAGTGAGTCGACCAAGGAAGCTGCACTTGCCGTCGACAAGCGAACCTTGAACTTCTGACCGGGCATGCGGCTGCTGCCAGGCTGAACAGGTTGCTGCGGACGATAGGTGTTTGCTGAAAGACCGTCCATCGTGTTCCTCGTCCATGCCTGTTCGCCAGCTCTATCAGCAGACCCTCGCTGAGCGCGGCTTCAGCACCGATGCGTCGCAGCTGGCGGCGATCGATGCGCTGGA
>CANHOE010000177.1 GCA_947462175.1 Burkholderiales bacterium
AGGTGCTGTGGCGGAGGCCGCCTCAGACTGGTGTGCTGTGGCCGAGTCGTCGCAGACGAGAGTTGAGCGCATCGACCTCGTCGAGCAGATCGAGCACCAACGCCACGCTGGTGGCGTTCAGATGCAGATCGCGCGCCAGGCGCAGCGCGGTGCAGGCGCGGCTGAGCGCGCTGCCTTCAAAGCGCCAGTTCGAGGCATCGTTGCCCAGCGGCTCCAACGCGCCTTCCTCCACCAGCTCGACCAGTTGCGCGATGTCGGCGTGGCAGGCCTGGCTCAATTCGATCAGCGTGAACTGGAGGTTGTTCTCGACGATCACACCGTGCGTGACCCTCAGTTCGTGCTCGGTCATGGTCAGCCCTCCAGTGCCTGTCGCGGGTTGAAATCTGCAAACGCCCTGGCCAGTTGCGTCCAGGCCTCGCGAGCGGTCGTTGTCCCGCTCGGCGGCAGCGCAATCGTCAGCACGGCGTAAAGGTCGCCGGGTGGCTGACTCGGAATGCCTTTTCCCTTCAGGCGCAGTCGCTGTCCGCTGGCTGAGTCTGGAGGTATGGACAGCTGCACATTGCCGTCAGGCGTTGGCAGCGTGACGCTGGCGCCGAGCGCAGCTTCCCATGGCGCTACGGGCAGGTCGATGGCGACATCCCGGTCATCGACACGAAAGCGCGGATCGGGTGCGATCTGAATTTCAAGGTAAAGATCGCCCGCTGGACCCTCGCCGAAGCCCGCGCCTCCCTGGCCGACCAGGCGCAGGTGCTGTCCGCTGCGTACGCCCTTCGTGATGCTCACTGTCAACTGCCGCGTCGTCAACGTCACCCGGCCATCGGCATCGACCTGCGGCGTACGCAGCGACACCGTGCGGCTTGCGCCGCGATAGGTGTCCTGGAGTTCGATCTCCACCTTGGCGTGATGGTCGCCGCCGGCATGGCTGGCGCTGCGGCGCGGTCCGCGTGCACCTGCGGCCTGACGGCCGAACAGCGTTTCGAAGAAGTCGCTGTGCGCACGCGCGTCGTCAGCGTCTCCGCGGCCGCTGTATTCGAAGCCGCTGTCCCAGCCCGGTGGTGGCGTGAACGAGCGGCCATCGCGATGATCTGCCCCCAGCGCGTCGTACGCCGCGCGTTTTTCGGGATCGTGAAGCGCCTCGTAGGCCTCGGCCACGTCCTTGAACCGGGCCTCGGCGTCGGCCGCCTTGTTCAGGTCCGGGTGGTACTTGCGGGCGAGCTTGCGATAGGCACGCTTGATCTGGTCGGTGGTGGCCGTCTTCTCGACGCCGAGTGCGGCGTAATAGTCCTTGAACTCCATGGCTCACGGACCATCGCACTGGCTGACATCGACCTCGGGCGAACCTCGGCGGTGCGGTCGGCGCTGCGAGGAGTGGCGGGGTGTGTTCACGCGGAACTCCTTCTGCGCTGGCTCATCGGCCATCGTGCGCCGCATCTTGCTGCGGCGTCTGTTCGACGCCGCACCGACAGCGTGCCCCGATCTACACCCGGAAAATCACGACGCAGCCGGACATGCACGGCATGACCGGGCAGCCGCTCAGGGAACCACGGTCAGGAAAAGAAAGGCCGCGAAGAGCACCAAGTGAACGGCGCCTTGCATCACGGTGGCGCGACCGCTGCCCAAGGTCAGCGTACCCACGACAAGCGTCAGTAACAGCAGCACGATGTCGATCGGGCGCAGGCCCAGCACCAGCGGGAACGGTAACCACGGCGACAGCGCGGCCACCACCGGGATCGTCAGGCCGATGCTGGCCAGCCCCGAACCCAGCGCGAGGTTCAAGCTGCTCTGCATGCGGTTGCCGCGTGCCGCCCGCAGCGCAGCGCCGGTTTCCGGCAGCAGAACGATCAGCGCGATCAACACGCCGACCACCGCCTTGGGTGCACCAGCCGCAGCGACGCCCGCCTCCAGAGCCGGTGCCAGCGCCTTGGCGAGGCCGACCACGCCGACCAGTGACACCATCAGCAGGGCCAGGCTGGTCCAGGCGACCCAGTTCGCCGGAGGCGCCGCGTGGCTGTCTTCGTCGGTGTTGTCGACCGGCAGGAAGTAGTCGCGGTGGCGCACTGTCTGCACGAAGACGAACACGCCGTACAGCGCCAGTGAGGTGACGCCGGCAAACACGAGCTGCGAGCCGCTGTAGGTGGGCCCGGAGGTGGTGGTGGTGAAACTCGGCAACACCAGCGCCAGGCCCGCCAGAGCGGCGAGCGACGCCAGAGCCGGGCTGGTGCCTTCGACGCGAAAGGCCAGCACGCCGTGTCGCAGGCCGCCGACCACCAGGCACAGGCCGACCACCCCGTTGCAGACGATCATCACTGCCGAGAACACCGTGTCCCGCGCCAGCGTGTTCGCGCCGGACCCACCGGCCAGCATCAGGGCCACGATCAGGGCCACCTCGATGATCGTCACGGCGACCGCCAGCACCAACGTGCCATAGGGCTCGCCGACACGGTGCGCCACCACCTCGGCGTGGTGGATCGCGGACACCACTGCCAGGAACAGCGAAGCGATGAGCACCGCTCCCAGAGCCGGGCCGAGCGGCGCGCCCCAGCTCAGCGCCATCGTCAGCAAGGCCAGCAAGGGCAGTGCGAGGCTCCACAGAGGCAGGCTTTGTACGCGCCACCAGGCGGTGGGGGAGGGCAGTTCAGCGCTGCGTGTCATCGATCGATCCTAACGAAGGCCGCCGCGTCACATGAATGTGGGCAACGCTGCCTGGATTTCGGCTACAACCTGAATCAGCCGCGGCGCGCTGCTGGGACGATGCGAAACGCGTCACCAAGCAAATCGAGTACTCACGTGGCAGGGGAGTTCCGCATGAACATCGAATCGATGCAAACCTTTCTCGGCACCACCGCGATCGACATCGCGCTGAAGGTCTTGGCGGCGCTGGCGTTCTGGATCGTCGGGCGCTGGCTGATCGGCCGGGTGATCGGGCTGATGCAGGCGGCGATGAACCGCAACCACGTCGACCCCACGTTGACCAAGTACCTCGGTTCGATCATCGCCATCGCGCTGAACATCGCGCTGGTGCTCGGCATCCTGGGCTACTTCGGCATCGAGACAACCTCATTCGCCGCACTGCTGGCCGGTGCCGGCGTTGCGATCGGCGCTGCTTGGAGCGGGCTGCTGGGCAACTTTGCCGCCGGCGCCTTCATGCTGATCCTGCGGCCGTTCAAGGTGGGCGATTTCGTCAGCATCGGCGGCGTCACCGGCACGGTGCATGAACTGGGTCTCTTCGGCACCACCATCGTCACGCCGGACAACGTGATGACGCTGATCGGCAACGGCAAGATCTTCGGTGACACGATCCAGAATTTTTCGGTGCTGCCGGTGCGTCGCGTCGATCGGGTCGCACAGCTGGCCAACGGCGTGGATCCGCTGGATGCCATCGCGCGCCTCAAGGCCGCCGTGGCGCTGATTCCGAACGTGTCGAAGGAGATGCCGCCCGAGGTGAACCTGCTCGACATCAAGCTCGAGGGCCCGCAGATTTCGGTGCGGCCCTACACCCACACCGACCACTACTGGCAGGTCTATTTCGACACCAATGAGGCCATCGTCAAGGTCTGCCAGGAAGCCGGCTGGCCGGTGCCGTCGGCGCTGCATCAGATCCGTCAGCTCTGACACACAGCGCGGCCAAGATGGTTTTCTTCTTGCGCGGACTGTGGCTGCTGTGCCTGTGGTCGATGGGCGCGTCAGTGTTGGCGCAGGCCGTCTCGGCGCCGCTCAGCGGGACGGCTGGCGAGGCGGTGACGGAAGTGCCGGTGGTGGTCGCCAATCGCACCATTCCAACCTTCCGTGCGCCTTATCTGGGCGTGCCACCAGAGCGCCGCGCGCAGCGCACGGAAGCCATCCCCAGCGAGCCACGACCGCGTGCCGAGGTGCTGAGTTCACTGCACGCGAACAACCAGGATGTGTTCAATGAACGTGGCGTTCAGGTCATGTCGCCGCACTACCTGAGCGATCCAGCCGAGCCGAAGCGGGTGCCTGCTGGCGAGCGGGATGCGCCACCCTCACGCCAGCCCGATTCAACATCGATGCCGGGCTGAAGTCAGCACGGTTGAACCCTCCGGGCAGGTCTGCAAGGTCGCCTCACGTTCTTGCTGACACTGCTCAAGCAATTTCATCGGGAGTCGATAACGACCCATCGACAACACGGATCGGGGGTCACCGTGAAGCTTCGAACGCAGATTCTGGTTCTCGGACTGTTCGGGGCATTCCTTGCCTCGGTGAGCGGGGGCATGGGCCTGTTCGGCGTGTCCCGTCTCGGCGATTCGATAGAAGAGGCCGTTGGAGCGGGTGAGACGCTGCAGATGAGTCAGGACGCGGACATGATGCATGACGCGGTTCGTGCCGATGCGCAGAGGGCCTACCTTGGTGCCTTGGACAAGAGCCCGGCGACCATCACCGAAGCCAAGGCGGACCTTGCCGAGCACGCGAAGAAGTTCAACGAGGCCTTGGCCACGCTCGCCACTTTGCATCTCAGCGCTGAAAGCCGCAGCGCCTTGACCACCGTCGAGCCACTGGTGCGAAAGTACCTGGCCTCTGCAGCGCACGTGATCGATGCCGCAGCCATTGATGCCGACCAGGCCAAGGCGGAACTGCCCGCGCTGCAAGCGGTCTTCGGTGAGCTGGAGGGGGGCATGGCCGCGCTCTCGGCATCGATTGCGAAGAACGGCAGCGTCGTCATTGCCGATGCAGAGGCCAGCGTCAAGCAGACGAAAACGAGTGTCCTGGCCTCTCTGGTCGTGGGCGCGATGCTGATCGTCATCGCCGCTTTGACGCTGGCGCGCAACATGACACGCCCGATGGCACACGCGGTCAAGGTCGCCGACCAGCTGTCGCATGGCGACCTGACTTGCCCGATCCGGCCCCACGGCAATGACGAGAACGTGCAATTGCTGCAATCGATGCAGCGCATGCAGAGCGACTTCGCGCGCATCGTGTCCGACGTGAAGGCCAACGCTGAAGCCGTGGCCAACGCGAGCCGCGAGATTGCGGCAGGGAACCTCGACTTCTCCAACCGCACCGAACAGCAGGCCAGCTCGCTCCAACAGACTGCCGCGACCATGGAGCAGATGAGTTCGACGGTCCGCACCAACGCCGACAACGCGCGTCAGGCCGATCAGCTGGCCTCGGGCGCCTCCGGTGTTGCGCTGAAGGGTGGCGAGGTGATGGGCCGTGTGGTCGAGACCATCACCGGCATCAGTGACAGTTCAAAGAAGATTGCCGACATCATTGGTGTGATTGACGGCATCGCGTTCCAGACCAACATCCTGGCGCTGAATGCCGCCGTCGAGGCGGCTCGGGCCGGGGAGCAGGGCCGTGGTTTTGCCGTGGTGGCTGGCGAGGTCCGCAGCCTGGCGCGTCGCAGCGCGGAAGCCGCTCGCGAGGTGCGCATCCTGGTGCATACCAGTGTCGAGCGGGTCGCGGAAGGCACTGTGCTGGTCGACGAGGCTGGCAAGACGATGCAGGAAATCGTCAGTGCCATCCGTCGAGTCACGGACATCGTTGCCGAGATCAGCGTCGCGACCTCCGAGCAGAGCACCGGCATCAGTCAGGTCGGTGAGGCCGTGTCTCACATGGACCAGGCCACCCAGCAAAACGCCGCCCTGATAGAACAAAGCGCAGCAGCGACCGAAAGCCTCAGCAAGCAGGCTCGGCAGCTGGTCGAGTCGGTGGCAGCCTTCAAGGTGGCAGCCTGAGCTGAGCGTCGCGCCTCCGGCACCAGCACGCAGTCGCTCAGTCGCGCCGCCTCCGCGATGGCGTGAGTGACGAGCAGCACCGTGGCCACTGTCTCGTGCGGCTGCTCATCTGAATTTCAGATAAGCAAGCGCACAACGCTTCGTTTTCAGCTGGTCAGCCCCTGCCTAGGATTCTCCGTTCGTTGTCACGGCGTGGCCGTTCACACCCGGAAATCTCATTCAGGAACCGTCTTCATGACCATCTCCCGCTCCTCTCGCTCTGCGCTGC
>CANHOE010000178.1 GCA_947462175.1 Burkholderiales bacterium
CGAGCGCTCCTTGCCGTCGCGCAGCTTGATGACTTTCATCGCCGATCAGTCCTTGCGCTTGGCTCTGGGGTGCGCCGCGTCGTACACCTTGCTCAGGTGGCCGAAATCGAGCTTGGTGTAGACCTGCGTCGTCGTGATGTTGGCGTGGCCCAGCAGTTCCTGCACCGCGCGCAGGTCGCCGCTGGACTGCAGCAGGTGCGAAGCGAACGAGTGCCGCAGCATGTGCGGGTGGACATGGGTCGGCAGGCCCGCTTGCTGCGCGCGCCGCTTCAGCCGCGAGCGCACCTGGCCGGTGGTGATGCGACTGCCGCGGTTGCTGACGAACAGAGCCGGCTCACCCGGCGTGGCCATCTGCAGGCGCAGAGTCAACCAGTCCTGCAAAGTCTTCAGCGCCGGGCCGCCGACCGGCACGCTTCGCGGCTTATCGCCCTTGCCGCGCACATGCGCGGTGGAATCGCTGATGTCGATCCAGCCGATGGCCTGCGAACCAGGCTGCGCGTCAAGCGCGACCAGCTCGGCCACCCGCAGTCCGCAGCTGTACAGCAGCTCGGTGATGCATCGGTCCCGCGCAGCGAGTGCCAGGCTGTCGCGGCGCTCGGTGATGTCGTCCTTGAACTCCGCCAGCGCCACCGCCTGATCGACTGCCAGCGCCTTCGGCAGCGGCTTCGGTGCTCGCGGTGCGCGCACGCCTGCGACCGGGTTCTGCGTCACCAGGCCCTCGCGGCCCAACCAGCGGTAGAAGCTGCGCCAGGCCGACAGCTCGATCGCGATACTGCCCGGCGCCAGCCCTTGCGCGTGCATCTGCCCGGCCCAGCGACGAACATGGTGCGACTGCACTTCGCGCAAGGGCACACCGGCGGCCTCGGCGCAACGCTGCAGGCGCTCGAAAGCCAGGCGGTACATCGTGCGCGTACGCGCGGCCAGGCGCCGCTCGACCTGCAGGTGCTGCAGGTGGCGCGCCAAATCATCGTGCAGAGCGTGCGTTACTGGCGCAGCGACTTCAGCGACAGGAGAGCTCATGTCGCAGTCATCGGTGTCAGTCACTCGGCCCGGATCAAGCGCGACAGACCCGCGCTGGCGATCTCGCCGATGCGCATCAGGAATTCGGTGCCCATGTCAGCCGCGAACCGGGTGGCATCGGGCGAACCCAGCACCAGCAGGCCGAAGGCATCGGTGGTGGCGCCATGGCGCAGCGGGATCATCGCGAGCGACGCGACAGTGGCGGAATCTTCGAGCCAGCCTGCAGCCTCGAAGCCGACGTTGGCTCCGCAGTAGGGCAGCGTCAGGCTGGAGGCAAAGGTCTTCGCGTCGGCGCTGACCTCATGCGCGAATTCGCGCTCCGATGGCCCGGAGCCAGGCTCGGTGGTCGCCCCCCAGACACGGATACCGGCCTGCGGAATGAGGAACTGCTGCTTCAATTCGCGCACCACCACCTCGGGCAAGTCAGCGGCGTTCACTGTCAGCATCAGCGCGCGGGTATAGCGGTGCAGCCGGTCGGCGATGGCGACGTTTTCCTGACCATGGCGAATCATCTCCATGATCTTCTGCTCGAGGCCCTTGTGCTTCTCTCGCAGCAGGTCCATCTGCCGCTCCTGCAGCGACACGGCGCGGGTGCCATGCGGGCTGCTGAGCTGGATCGAACTCAGCAATTCGGCATGCCGCTCGAAGAAGCCAGGCGTGTTCGCCAGGTAGTTGGCGATGTCGGCCTCGGTGATGCCTTGCACTCCGGTGGGGCTGCTCATCGGGCGGTGCTCTCGGTGGGTTGTTCAGTCGTGTGATTCACAGTTCGATCTCTCCTTGGAACACGGTTTCGGCCGGGCCGGTCATGAACACGTGGCTGGCAAGGCCGTCGCGAGCGCCCTGCCATTCGATGGTCAACCGGCCGCCACGCGCATCGACATCGACGACCGCATCGAGCAGCCCGAGACGGATGCCCGCCACCACCGCCGCACAGGCGCCGGTGCCGCAGGCCAGTGTCTCCCCCGCCCCGCGCTCGAACACCCGCAGACGGATGTGATCGCGTGCGACGATCTGCATGAAGCCGGCGTTGACGCGCTTCGGGAAGCTGGTGTGGTGCTCGATCAGAGGGCCCTGCACTTCGACCGGTGCGGTGTCGACATCGTCGACCACCTGCACCGCATGCGGGTTGCCCATCGACAGCACCGCGACCTGGACGGCGCGCCCCTTGATGGTCAGCGGCCACAAATCGAACGTGGCGCCCTTGCGGTCACCCTTGACCTTCACGTGGTGCGGTCGCAGGCCGGCCGCATGGAAGGGAACGCGCGGCAGATCGAACACCGGTGAGTTCATGTCGACGGTGACGCGGCCGTCAGGCTGCAGGTGCAGTTCCAAGAGGTTGTTGACGGTCTCGACGCGCAGCGTGGTCTTATCAGACAGCCCCTGCTCGCGCACGTAACGCACGAAGCAGCGCGCGCCATTGCCGCAGTGCTCGACCTCTTCGCCGCTGTGGTTGAAGATGCGGTAGCCGAAATCGACGCCCGGCGTGTCGCTGCGCGTGACCACCAGGATCTGGTCGGCACCGACACCGAAGCGGCGATCACCGAGCCGGCGCATTTGTTCGACACTGAGGTTCAGGGGCGTGCGGGTGGCGTCGAGCACGACGAAGTCGTTGCCGGCGCCTTGCATCTTGGTGAACCGGAGTTTCATGCGGTGATTATGGTCATCGAGGCGAGTGCAATGGCCCGCGAGTCAGTACAGGCCGGGCTCTCCGAGCGGACGGGTCTTGAAGCGGCGGTGCACCCACAAATACTGCGCCGGGTTGCGCCGGATCTCGTCTTCGATCCAGCGGTTGATGGTGGCGGTGTCGGCCAGCGCGTCGTCGGTCGGGAAGTTCGTCCACGGCGCTAGAAAGCGCACCCGGTAGCCCTGGCCGCCGGGCAGCATCTCGCTGACGATGGGCTGGACCGTCATGCCCAGCAGCTGCGCCATTCGCGACGAGGTCAGCAGCGTGGCAGCCGGCACGCCGAAGAAGGGCACGAAGGCGGAGTCCTTGCGGCCGAAGTCCATGTCCGGCAGGTTGAAGAACGCGTCGCCCTCCTTGATCGCGCGTAACAGCGGCTTGACTGTTTCGTGCCGGGAAAACAGGCGGTTCTTGCCGAATCGGCCGCGACCACGGTGAACGGCCGCATCGAACACCGGATTGCTCTGTGACTGGTAGACGGTGCAAGCGGTACGCACCACTGTGAGCCGCATCGCAACGGCCGCCACATCGAGCGACAGGAAGTGAGGCACCAACCACATCAGCGCGCCGGGGTGGGTATCGGCGAAATGAGGCTGGCCTTCGACATGAATCAGGCGCATCAGGCGCTCGGCCGAGGCATGCCACAGCAGACCGCGCTCGAGCAGGCTGCGGCCCAGGAGCTTGAAATGCTCGATCGCCAGCGCGCGTCGTTCGGACTCGGAGCGCTCGGGAAAGCACAACTCGAGATTGCGCAAGGCAATGTGGCGCCGCGAGCGGCCCAGCGTCCAGAGCACGACACCGAGCCCGCGGCCCACCGCTGCCAGCACGCGCAGCGGCAACCAGTGAAGCAGCCACAGCAGAGCGAGCACTCCCTGGGTCAATGCAGCGGTCAGCCAACGCGTCAGCCAGGGCTTCTGCCTCTTCGCGCGGCGCGATACGGGTTTCATGGCCCCTCCCGTGGAGGAACTGGCGCCGCGTGCGGCTTGCGGTAGCGGTGGTAGCCCCACAGGTACTGCTGCGGGCATTGCAGGATCAGCCGCTGCATCGCGCGATTGATCACCGTGGCAGCGGCCACGTTGTCATCGGGTAGAGGCTCGCCGAGTTCGCTCACCCGCACCAGGTAGCCAGCGCCTTTGGGCAGCCTCTCGCCCCACACCAGAAGCAATGCAGCGCCGGTCTGCTGCACCAGCCGCGCCGCCAGCGTCATCGTGTAAGCCGGCCGGCCAAAAAACGGCGCCCACACGCCCAGGCCGCTGGGCGGCACCTGATCGGGCAGCAGACCGACCACCTCGCCGCGCTTGAGCGCCCGGATCATCTGGCGCACCCCGGCCAATGTGGCCGGCACGGCTTCGAGCCCAGGCCGGCGCCGCGCGGCTTCGACCAGGTCGTGCAACCAGGGTTGGCGCGCCGGCCGGTACAGCACCGTCATGGCGCCGTAGCGCGCACCATAGCGTTCGGCATACGACTGGCCGATCGCCTCAAAGCAACCAAGGTGCGGCGTCAGCATCACCAGGCCACGGCCGGCCACCTGAGCCGCTTCGATCAGCTCGGCGCCCTTCCACTGCACCGGCGTCGGCAGCGGTGCACCCGGTGGCCGCAGCCACAGTGGCGGCAACTCCATCATCATCTTTCCGGTGGCAGCGATGCCGGCTCTGGCCTGCGCCCAGGACACGCCGGCCCGGGCGGAGTTGGCCCGGAACCGTTCGCGGTGAGACGAGGACATGGCGTAGTAGGCCCAGCCGACCAGTACGCCGAGAGCCTGCAGCCAGCGCAGCGGGAAACGCGCCAGAAAGCGCACACAGCCGGTCACGAAAATCGCCAGGAAGCGGGTCATCGAATCGCTAGAATCGGCTCGTCGCCGAGTTAAAGAACTACTTGCGGGGCGATTGCAGGGTGCTTCAAGACGTCTCCATGTCTTCGGGCTCCTGCCGGGCAACAGCTCAACAAACCGCTAAAGCGTTCGCCGAACCTCCAGATATGGGCCGGCAACGCAAGTTGCAACCAACCGGAGTTTAAGAGTGGCGAACGATTTCCTTTTCACATCCGAATCCGTCTCCGAAGGCCACCCCGACAAGGTCGCCGACCAGATCTCGGACGCAATTCTCGACGCGATCTTCAAGCAGGACCCGCGCAGTCGCGTGGCTGCCGAGACGCTGTGCAACACCGGACTGGTGGTGCTGGCCGGCGAAATCACCACCAACGCACACGTGGATTACATCCAGGTGGCGCGAGACACCATCAAGCGCATCGGCTACGACAACACCGAGTACGGCATCGACTACAAGGGCTGCGCGGTGATGGTCTGCTACGACAAGCAGAGCAACGACATCGCCCAGGGCGTGGACCACGCGAGCGACGACCACCTGAACATCGGCGCCGGAGATCAGGGCCTGATGTTCGGCTACGCCTGCGACGAAACCCCTGACCTGATGCCCGCGCCGATCTACTACGCGCACCGGCTGGTCGAGCGCCAGGCGCAGTTGCGCAAGGATGGTCGGCTGCCATTCCTGCGGCCCGACGCGAAGAGCCAAGTCACGATGCGCTACGTGGACGGCAAGCCGCACTCGATCGACACCGTCGTGCTGTCGACCCAGCACTCGCCCGATCAGAGCGAGTCCGCGACCAAGATGAAGGCCTCGTTCACCGAAGCCATCATCGAGGAAATCATCAAGCCGGTACTGCCGAAGGAGTGGCTGAAAAACACCCGCTACCTGATCAACCCGACTGGCCGATTCGTCATCGGCGGCCCGCAGGGCGACTGCGGCCTGACTGGCCGCAAGATCATCGTCGACACCTACGGTGGCGCATGCCCGCACGGCGGCGGCGCGTTCAGCGGCAAGGACCCGAGCAAGGTCGACCGCAGCGCTGCGTATGCGGCGCGCTATGTCGCCAAGAACATCGTTGCCGCCGGCCTGGCGCGGCAGTGCCAGATCCAGGTCGCCTATGCGATCGGCGTTGCCAAGCCGATGAACATCACGGTCTACACCGAGGGCACCGGCGTGCTGCCAGACGACAAGCTGTCTGCACTCGTCGCCGAGCACTTCGACCTGCGACCCAAGGGCATCATCCAGATGCTCGATTTGCTGCGCCCGATCTACGAAAAGACCGCCGCCTACGGCCATTTCGGCCGCGACGAACCCGAGTTCGCCTGGGAGCGAGCGGACAAGGTAGCGACGCTGCGGAACGCAGCGGGCCTGTGAAACAGGCGTTCGCTCTGCGATCGAGCG
>CANHOE010000179.1 GCA_947462175.1 Burkholderiales bacterium
CTTCACCTTCTTCATGGGCCTGATGCTCTCCCGCATGGTCGGTGCGGTGCTCGGACTCTCCAATGGCGCCAGCCTCATCATGATGGCGTTTGCCGGCACCGGCGCCATCTTCCTGGGCATGGCCGCGCTCTCCTCGGTGATCAAGCGCGACCTGAGCTCGATGGGCAAGTTCCTGTTCATCGGCATGATCATGTTGCTGGTGGCCGGCATCGCCAACTTCTTCATCCAGTCGAGCGCACTGATGATCACGCTGTCGGTGATCGCCATCGGCATCTTCTCTGCTTTCATCCTCTACGACCTCAAGCGGGTCAAGGATGGCGAGGAAACCAACTACATCACCGCCACGCTGGGCGTCTACCTCAGCATCTACAACGTGTTCCAGTCGCTGCTGGCGATCTTCGGGATGACGGGTTCGCGCGAAGAGTGAATGGGTGAATGGCGGCGGACGTGCCCGCCGCTTTCCCCGACCATGCCGCGGCTGTTTCAGCCGTGCTTGACCACCCAACCGATGAACGCGTCGAGGGCTGGCCGGGCGCGGGCGGCATCGGGGTGGTTGACGATCGCGGTCACTGCATACACGGTTCCGCTGCGGCCGCGCACGTAACCGGCCAGCGCGCGCGTATCGCTGAGCGTGCCGGTTTTCAGGAAGGCCTGACCCTTGGCCAGGCCGTCGCGCATGCGATTGACCAAGGTGCCATCGACGCCGGCAATGGGCAGTGAGTCAACGAACGCCTGCGCGCCCTTGGTGCGCCAAGCGTTGCACAGCAGTTGCACCATCGCGCGCGGCCTGCCTCGCTCTTCACGCGACTGGCCCGAGCCCAGATCGACGCGAATATCGCCATCGACCAGCCCCTGACCGCGCAACCACTCATGGATCCGGTTCTTGGCATCCTGCCGGGCTTGGCCAAGCGGCAAGCCATCGGCCGACAGCGATAACAGCAGGCTGCGCGCCGCCTCGTTGTCGCTGGTCTTGTTGATCTCTCGGACCACCTGCGACAGCGGGATCGAGAATTCGCTGCGCCAGGACGCCTTGGCTTTCGAAACAGGCGCTTCGTCCGGGCGCGGCCCTGTCTCGATCACACGCCCACGCAGCACGCCACCCGTCTCGGCCCACAGCCCCGCCACCGCGCGGCCGACCGACGACACACTCAGCGGCGCCGAGGCCTCGCCGAGGGCGGGCAAAACCACGTTGGATGCCCGGGCCATGCCAGGCAACGGTCGGATGTATGCCACGTACTCCTTGGGGCAACTCGCATCCCAGCGACCGCGTACCCACAGATGGGGCTTGGGGCCAAAATTTTCACCCGGGTTCGCCCAGCGCGCCCAGGCATCGCAGGGCCCGCCCATCAGCACATCGTTGACGATCACTACATCGTGAGGTTTCGGCGTCAGCACGAGCTTCGCATGATCACCCTTGCCCGGCTCAATCGACAGCACCATCGATCCTTCGTTGTACGCGCTGGCCGCATCGCTGCGCGAGCCGATGGCGGTAGGCTCAGGCGCCGTGACGGCCAGTTCATCATCGTCTCCTGGTCGGCCGTCGGGCAGCAGCAACACGCCTTCGAGAACCAATTGGCCGCTGACGCTCTTCAAGCCCTCAGCGCGCATCTGCTTGAACCATAAGCGCAGTTCGTCGGCAGTGATCGGATGCCGGTTTCCAGCGATGACCAAATCGCCTCGCAACTGTCCGTTGACAACCGGCCCGGTGGCGTGAGCGCGCAACGGCCAAAGATAGCCGGGGCCCAGCAGGTCGAGCGCTGCCAGTGACGTGACGACTTTGGTGGTGGATGCCAGCCAGAAGGTCTGCTCCGCGTTCAGCGAGGCCAGCGGTTTGATCACGGGACCGGACTCTGCCCTGTCGAACCCGTCTGCGCGCTCAACCGGACGTGCGTAGAAGCCGAAGCTCTTCAGCGGTACGCCTGAATCGCGCATGGCCGCCATGACCTCGGAAGGCATTGGGTCGGCTGCACGGGCGAGCGGGCCCACCAGTGCGGCAATCGCACACAGCAACACGGCTCGAGGGAACACAAACATTCGCCGAGCCTAACGTCAGAACGCGTTACCGAGCAGCTGCCAGCCAGCCACCGCAGCCGAAGTCGTGCAGGTTTGCGCACCCTGGTACGGGCGCCTGCAGGCCTCAGGCAGCGTGTATCTGCGCGTCGGCGCGCGTCAGTCGCTGCAAGCCCGTCAACACATCGCCGATCAGGATGATGGCCGGGCTGCCGAGCCGGTGCTGCGTGATCAGTGTGACGAGTTCGCCCAGCACCCCGATCGCATGGCGCTGCTGCGGGAGGCTCGCGTGCTGCACCACCGCCACTGGCGTGCTTCCGGGCAGCGCTCGCAGCAGTCCGGACTGCACTTCGGCAGCGGTGGCCACGCTCATGTAGATCACGAGCGTCAGGCCCTGCGCTGCAGCCGCGGCCAGTGTGGGCCAGTGGAGCCTGGCCTCGCCCTGCTTCGCGTGACCAGTGACCAGGATCACGCCATGCGCGTGATCGCGATGCGTCAGCGGAACGTGCAAGGCTGTCGCCGCAGCCAGCCCGGCGGTGATGCCGTTGATGACCTCGACCTCGACGCCGTGCGCGCGCAGGTACTCTGCTTCTTCGCCGCCGCGCCCGAACACGAACGGGTCACCGCCCTTCAGCCGCACGACCCGCTCGCCGGATTGCGCCTCGCGCAACATCAACTGCTGGATGAAAGCCTGTGGCGTGCTCTGGCATCCGCCCCGCTTGCCCACGTGAACGATGCGCGTCGAGCGGCGGACGAAGCGCAGCACGCCGTCGCCGACCAAGTCATCGACCAGCAGCACCGTGGCGCGGCGGATCGCACGCACGGCCTTCAGCGTCAGCAGTTCCGGATCGCCCGGGCCAGCGCCGACCAGCATCACCGTACCGCTGACAGACGCGCTCGCAACAGGATTCGCGTTCATAGGGAGGATGTCCTTGTTGTGGCGTTGTTCATGCCGGCTGGGTGGCAGTCGCCCGGACCAGACGCTTCAATTCGGGCAGGCACGAGCCGCACTGCGTCCCACATCTCAGGCTTTGCTGCAATTGCGACAGGCGCGCGTCCTCGCCGCCACTGCAGGCTTGCAGCACGTCCACGATCCGCGGCTCGCTGATATCAAAGCAGCTGCACACCTGCTTGCCCCGCGCCGCGACGGCGACCGGCGCCTTGGCCCCCGGCGACAGCAGCAGCCGACCGTAGGCCTGCGCCGGCAGCTCATCCTGCAGCACCGCCTTGACCCAAGCCTCTGCGCTGATATCACCGCCCAGCAGCAGCGCCTCGAGGCGCTGACTGCCATCGGCTTGCAATGCCAGACGCATGCTGCGTCGCTGCCCGCGCTTGCCATCGGCGTAGTGCAGCACACCGGACTGCCCCAGTCCGAGCAGGCTTTCGAGCGACTCCATCCAGGCCTGCGGCGCGGGTTCGGATGCCGCGGCACGCAGCAACAGGCCGGTGCGTTCTCGGCCGAACGGCACGCACAGCGCGAATGGCATGGCGCTGCCCAGGCCATCGACCAGAGCGGCCACCCTCGACTTCAGGGTCAGTGCCTCGTCTGCCGACAGCCAGGCCAGTGCCAGCAAGCGCCAGGGCAGGTTCACCTTCGCGATCCTGACCGCTGCATGTTTGAGTTCCGGCTGCTTGGACTGCGGGCAGTAAGCGGGTGAGGTCAACGCGTTGACACCTGCCACGCGCTGGCCGTTCGCGTTCGTGCCCCACAGGTGTTCGTCGCCCCAGTGCATCGCAATGAAGCACTGCATCGGCGACACCTGCGGGCTGGCGCGCGCGGGCAAGATGACCTCGCCACGGCGCGAACTGATCTGCACGAGATCATCAGCCACCAGACCCAGCCGCAGCATGTCCTGCGGGTGCAGGTCGACCGCCGGTTCCGGCTCGTGGCCGAACAGACGCCCGAGCGTGCCGGTGCGGCTCATGCCGTGCCATTGGTCGCGCAGACGGCCGGTGTTCAGCGCGTAGGGATAGCGCGCATCGCGCTCCTCGGCGACTGGCTCGTAAGCGGTGTCGATGAAGCGCGCCTTGCCATCGATGGTGGCATAACGACCGTCTTCGTACAGCCGTGCTCGGCCCGCACTCGCGCCTTCGGGAAACGGCCACTGTGCCGGTGCCTGGTCGAGTTGTGCGTAGCTCAAACCGCTGATGTCCAGATCGCGCCCGCGGGTCGATTCACGGTGTTCGTTCCAGACCGCGGCGGGGTCGTCATAGGGAAACAGCGTGGTTGCAGCCGAAGGCAGCCGACCTGCGGCAATCGGATCGGCGCGCAGGCGTTGTTCAAGCCGGCGAGCGAAATCGACGCCGATGCGCCAGTCGTGGCGCGCCTGACCCGGTGCTGAAACTGCCGGACGCACGCGGCTGATGCAGCGCTCGCTGTTGGTGACGGTGCCATCCTTCTCGCCCCACGAGGTGGCCGGCAGCAGCACATCGGCAAACCGTGAAGTGGCGGTCGTGGCGTAGGCCTCCTGCAGCACGACCAACTCGCAGCGCTCCAGCGCGCGGCGCACCGTGGCCTGATCGGGCATCGACTGCGCCGGGTTCGTGCAGGCGATCCAAAGCGCCTTGATCTGCCCATCAGCCGCGGCCTGGAACATCTCGACCGCACTCTTGCCCGGCGCCGACGGCACATCCCTCACCTGCCACAGCCGCGCCACTTCGGCGCGGTGTTCAGGGTTGGCTAAATCGCGGTGTGCGCTCATCGCCGTGGCCAGCCCGCCGACCTCGCGGCCACCCATGGCGTTGGGCTGGCCCGTCAGCGAAAACGGCCCGGCGCCAGGCTTGCCGATCTGCCCACAAGCCAGGTGCAGGTTGATGAGCGCCGCGTTCTTTGCCGTGCCACTGCTGCTTTGGTTCAAACCCTGGCAGTACAGGGACAAGGTCGGACGGCGCACCGAAGAATCTGCACCATCCAGTCCGGCAAACCACCGGGCCACCTGAACCAGGTCGGCCTCGGCGATGCCGCAGAGCTGTGACACCGTCTTAGGGGCGTAGTCGCGCACACGATCGCGCAAGGCCTCGAATCCCTGCGTGTGCGCCGCGATGTGACTCGCATCGGTCAGGCCCTCCCACAGCATCAGGTGCAGCATGCCGTTGAACAGCGCCACATCGGTGCCGGGCAGGATCTGCAAAAACAGGTCGGCCGCCTCCGCGGTCTCGGTGCGGCGAGGGTCGACGACGATCAGCCGCAGCCCGGGCCGCGCGCGCTTGGCATCCTCGATGCGGCGAAACAGGATCGGGTGCGCAAATGCCGTGTTCGAGCCCGCAATGAACAGCGTGTCCGCGTGATTGAGGTCGTCGTAGCAGGCCGGAGGCGCGTCGGCGCCTAGCGTGGCCTTGTAACCCGCTACCGCGCTGCTCATGCACAGCCGCGAGTTGGTGTCGACGTTGTTGGTGCCGATCAACCCCTTGGCCAGCTTGTTGTAGACGTAATAGTCCTCGGTCAGCAACTGGCCCGACAGGTAGAAGCCGACCGCATCGGGACCGTGTGCGCTGATGACCGAGGCAAAGCGATCGGCCAAGTGGTCGAGAGCGTGGTCCCAGCTGACCGGTCGTGGCACGTCACCGCGCTCATTGCGCATCCGAGGTTGCAGCAGCCGGGTCTGCAGCGTGACCGTCTGCGCAGCCGTCAGGTGCAAGGTGCTGCCCTTGGTGCACAGGCGGCCGAAGTTCGCCGGGTGCTTCGGATCGCCACGCACCCCGGTGATCTGCCCGGCAGCGCTCTCGATGATCACGCCACAGCCCACACCGCAGTACGGGCAGGTGGACCGCGTTTCCTGCGTCAGGGGCTGCGCGGCGCCTGCACGTCAGAAGTCTTGTCGCGGAGCGCGCTGCTGGAGGTGCCCGGGCCAGCCCGCGGCGGCGAAAGGTCCAGCGCCAGCGTGGCC
>CANHOE010000180.1 GCA_947462175.1 Burkholderiales bacterium
GCTCGGCAAGACGATGGGCGTGCTCGCGGTGGCGCTGGCGGCGGTGAACGTCTTCGGTGGCTTCCTCGTCACGCGGCGCATGCTGGAGATGTTCAAGAAGAAGGAAAAGAAGGCTGTAGCGCCGGAGGCTGCCAAGTGAGCCTGAACCTCGTCACGCTGCTGTATCTGATTGCGAGCGTCTGCTTCATCCAGGCCTTGAAAGGCCTGAGCCACCCGACCACCTCGATCCGTGGCAACCTGTTCGGCATGGTCGGTATGGCCATCGCCGTGGCCACTACCGCTGCGCTCATCGTCAAGCTGGCCGACGGGCATTTGGGCGGCATGGTCTACGTGCTGGGCGCGCTGGTGGTGGGCGGAGGCATCGGCGCGACCATGGCCAACCGCGTCGAGATGACCAAGATGCCGGAGCTCGTCGCCTTCATGCACAGCATGATCGGTCTGGCGGCGGTGTTCATCGCCGTGGCCGCCGTGGCTGAACCGCATGCATTTGGCATCGTGGCCAAACCGATCGATGGGGTGGTCCTGCCGATTCCGACAGGCAACCGGCTGGAGCTGTTCCTCGGTGCTGCCATCGGGGCCATCACCTTCAGCGGCTCGGTGATTGCCTTCGGCAAGCTCAGCGGCAAGTACAAGTTCCGGCTGTTCCAGGGCGCCCCGGTGCAGTTTGCCGGCCAGCACAAGCTGAACCTTGTCCTCGGCCTGAGCCTGCTCGGCCTGGGCCTGGTGTTCATGTTCACCGGAAGCTGGACCGCGTTCTTCGCGATGCTGGTGCTCGCCTTCGTTTTGGGCGTGCTGATCATCATCCCGATCGGCGGCGCGGACATGCCGGTGGTGGTGAGCATGTTGAACAGCTACAGCGGCTGGGCAGCGGCCGGCATCGGTTTCAGCCTCAACAACGCGATGCTGATCATCGCCGGCAGCCTGGTGGGCAGCTCGGGCGCGATCCTGAGCTACATCATGTGCAAGGCGATGAACCGCTCGTTCTTCAACGTCATCGGCGGTGGATTCGGGGGCGAATCGGCCGCGGCGGGCGGCGCCAAGGCCGAAGCACGGCCGGTCAAGAGCGGAAGCGCCGACGACGCGGCCTTCGTGCTGGGCAACGCAGAAACCGTGGTCATCGTGCCGGGCTACGGCCTCGCCGTGGCCCGCGCCCAGCACGCAGTGAAGGAACTGGCCGCCAAGCTGACCGAAAAGGGCATCACGGTGAAGTACGCGATCCACCCAGTGGCGGGCCGCATGCCGGGCCACATGAACGTGTTGCTGGCCGAGGCCGAAGTGCCTTACGACCAGGTGTTCGAGATGGAAGACATCAATGGCGAGTTCGGTCAGGCCGACGTGGCCATCATCCTCGGCGCCAACGACGTGGTGAACCCGGCCGCACTGACCAAGGGCAGCCCGATCTACGGCATGCCCATCCTCGAGGCCTACAAGGCCAAGACCATCATCGTCAACAAGCGCTCGATGGCTGCGGGCTATGCCGGCCTCGACAACGAGCTGTTCTACATGGACAAGACCATGATGGTCTTCGGCGACGCGAAGAAGGTCGTCGAGGACATGGTCAAGGCCATCGAGTGATCGCAGGGCCGGTCCAGCGAGCGCTGCACAGGCAGCCTCGCTCCACGGCCCGAGGCATTGAACAATGAGCGCTCGGTATGAACCTTGCGGCTTTTCCCAGATGCTTGGTGGCCACGAGAGATCACCGACGCGCAGCGCGGGGATGTCTACGACTGCGGCATCGGCAAGCTGGAAAGCCTGTCGAGGCTGAGCGTTGCCGCCTTGATGGGGCTGGTCTTCATCGTCATCACCGTCAATGCGGTGCGTGGGCTGCTGTCACCTTCCCATGTCGGCGGGATCGGGGTGACCACCAGCCTGGTGGCACAAGTGGTCGTCGGCAGCATCCTGAAGCTCGGGCCGGAGCACAGCAGCCCCTCACTGTGACGGCAAGCTGTCGCATCACCCGATGGCGGGTCTTGAGCGATCCCTCAGAATCCAGCGATCGCAATGGAGCCGGGGCGCCATGGAAAAAATCTGGCTCAAGCATTACCCACCCAGCGTGCCAGCGCTGATCGATGTGGCCGAGTGCGACTCGCTGGTCGCCTTGCTGGAAGACAGCTTCCGCAAGTACCGCGATCTGCCAGCCTGCAAGTTCATGGGCCACACGCTCAGTTTCGGCAAGATCGACGCGCTGTCGACCGACTTTGCGGCATGGCTGCAGGCCCAGGGTTTCGTCAAGGGTGACCGCGTTGCGCTGATGATGCCCAACGTGCCTCAGTACCCCATCGCAGTCGCCGGCGTGCTAAGGGCGGGCTGCGTGGTGGTCAACGTCAATCCGCTTTACACACCTCGCGAGCTCGAACACCAGCTGAGGGATTCCGGAGCGACCGGCATCGTGGTGCTGGAAAACTTCGCGACCACGCTGCAACAGGTGTTGCCCACGGTGGCGGTGCGCAAGATCGTCATCACGGCGCTGGGCGACCTGCTCGGTGCGCCCAAATCGTGGATCGTCAACACGGTCGTGCGCCATGTGAAAAAGCTGGTGCCACCGTACGCGCTGCCCGGCGCGGTGCGCTTCAACGCCGCCCTGTCTACAGGACGGCAGCACACGTTGCGGCCAACAGCAGTCGGCCCGGACGACATCGCGGTGCTGCAGTACACCGGCGGCACCACCGGCGTCAGCAAGGGCGCTGTATTGCTCCACCGCAACCTCGTGGCCAACATCCTGCAGTCGGAAGCCTGGTACGGCCCGGCGCTGAAGAAGATTCCCGCTGGCGTGCAGATCCTGACAGCCTGTGCGCTGCCGCTCTATCACATCTTCGGCTTCAACACGAACATGATGCTGGGGCTGCGCATGGGCGGCTGCAGCCTGCTGATCCCCAATCCGCGCGACCTGCCTGCCGTTTTCAAGACCCTGTCCGGCGAGCGCGTCCACAGCTTCCCGGCCGTGAACACGCTGTTCCGCGCGATGGCCAGCCACCCGGATTTCGACCACGTGGACTGGAGCCAGCTGGTCATCTCGGTGGGTGGTGGCATGGCCGTGCACAGTGCGACCGCACAGCTGTGGCTGGAGAAGACCGGCTGCCCGATCGTGGAGGGCTACGGTCTGTCGGAGACCTCGCCGACCGCCAGCTGCAACCCGATCGACAGCACCAGCTTCAGCGGCACCATCGGCCTGCCGATGCCCAATACCGAGATGAAGCTGGTCGACGAAGCGGGCAATGAAGTGCCGCTGGGTGTGCCCGGCGAGATCGCGATCCGCGGCCCGCAGGTGATGGCCGGCTACTGGCAGCGGCCGGAGGAAACGGCCCAGTCGATGACGGCCGATGGCTTCTTCCGCTCGGGCGACATCGGCACCGTGGACGAGCGCGGCTACTTCAAGATCATCGACCGCAAGAAGGACATGATCAAGGTCAGCGGGTTCAACGTGTACCCCAACGAGGTCGAGGAAGTGGTCTCGCAGCTGGCGGGCGTGGCCGAATGTGCGGCGGTCGGGGTGCCTGACGACAAGGCGGGCGAGGTGATCAAGCTGGTCATCGTGCGCAGCAACGAGCACCTCACCGAGGCCGCGGTACGCGCCCATTGCGAAGCAATGCTGGCAGGCTACAAGCGGCCGCGCGTGATCGAGTTCCGCACCGAAATGCCCAAGACCAACGTCGGCAAGATCCTGCGGCGCGTGTTGCGCGACGGTGGCTGACAGCCGCCCTCATTCCACGGATGCCACCCCGCTTCTTTGTTCCACCGCCATTGCGGGCAGGTGAGCACTGTGTGCTGCCGCCCGGGCCGACCCGTCACATGCAGGTGCTGCGCCTGCAACCCGGTGATGCGATCACGTTGTTCGATGGTCAGGGCGGCGAATGGCAGGCGCGCATCGAACAGATGGGGCGCAGCGTGGTGTCGGTGCAGGTCCTGGCACATCAGCCTGTCGACCGCGAACTCGCCTTCGAGGTGACGATAGCGATGGGCATGCCGGCCAACGAGCGGATGGACAGCGTCGTCGAGAAGGCGACCGAGCTGGGCGTCGCCGTCATACAGCCCTTGATGTGCGAGCGCTCGGTGTTGCGCCTGGCTGGCGAGCGGGCCGACAAGAAGGTGGCCCATTGGCAATCGGTGGCCGTGGCGGCGAGTGAACAGTGCGGTCGAACCCGGGTGCCGACGGTGCAGCCGGTACGCGCCTTGTCGGCCTGGCTGGCGGCGCTGTCGTCGGAAGCGATCGTCCAGCGGCATGTGCTGAGCCTGCGTGCCGGCAGTCGCGGGCTCGCTGCGGGGCAGGCCGGCGAGGCACGGCTGTTCCTCAGCGGACCCGAAGGAGGCCTGTCCGAAGTCGAAGAGCAAGCCGCGCTGGGCGCCGGATTTCAGCCGATGTCGCTCGGTCCGCGCGTGCTGCGCGCCGACACTGCGCCGCTCGCCGTGCTGGCCGCCTTGTCGGTGTCGCCGCGCTGATATCGAGCGCGCTGAGCCGCAACTCAACGCGGCGGGGTCGCCTCGCCGCGCATCGTGCCGGCCACCAGATCGAAGCGGAACAGTCGGCATTCGATGGGGCCATTCCACATTGGCGTGCGGCGAGATTCCTTGAGTCGCATCGCGCCGGGCAGTTTCATGTCGGGACTGAGCACATGGGCCGTCCAGCCGGCCGGGTGCCGGGTGTAGGCGCGCTTCCAGTGCGCACTCAGCCGCGCAAAGAAGTCGTCGGGCAAGTCCTTGTTGCCGGGGTCTGCGCTCGATGTGCGCGGCGATGACCCGGCCTTGCCCGCCACCTCGATGCGCTCGCCGTAGGGTGGGTTCAGCATCAGCGTGCCGGGCAGGTCGTCTGGCAACTCAGGCGCCGGGCGCTCCAGCGCGTCGCCGCCGTTGAAGGTGATGGCGGCCTCGACGCCGGCGCGCTGCGCATTGCGGCGCGCAAAGTCGACCATGCGGAAGGACACGTCGCTGGCATGGATCGGCACGGCCGACGCATGGATGCGCGCGTGCGCGTGGCTGCGCAGCCGCTGCAGCTCGGCACGCATCTCGGGCGTGGCAAACGGCAGCAGGCGCTCGAAGGCGAATCTGCGCTTGAGGCCCGGCGCAATGCCGCAGGCGATCTGCGCCGCTTCGATCGCGATCGTGCCCGATCCGCAGCACGGGTCGTGCAGCGCACCGCCCGCGTCCGGACGGCCTTGCCAACCCGCGGCAGCCAGCATCGCGGCGGCCAAGGTTTCCTTCAGCGGCGCATCGCCCTTGTCCTCGCGCCAGCCGCGCTTGAACAGCGGCTCGCCGGAGGTGTCGACGTAAAGCGCCGCACGCTCTTCGCCCAGGTGCAGCACCAGCGCCAGATCGGGTTGGCGAATGTCGACGCTTGGGCGTTCACCGGTGGCGTCGCGCAGCACATCACAGACCGCATCCTTGATGCGCAGCGCCGCGAAGTTGAGGCTGCGCAGCGGACTGCGGTGGGCCGTGGTGTCGACGCGCAGGGTGTGTTGCGGTGTGATCCACTGCGTCCAGTCAACGCTGGCGGCCAGGTCGTACAGCGCCTGCTCATCGCGGTACGGGCCTTCAGCCACCTCGACCAGCACCCGTTGCGCGAGGCGCGACTCGAGGTTCAGCACCATCACCTCGCTCGGGCCGCCATCGAGTGCGATTCCACCGCGAAGCGCGTGCACGGCCAACTCCGGCAGCACACGCCTGACTTCGTCAGCGAGCAACGCCTCGACGCCGGCGGCGCACGGTAGAAAAAAGGGAGCAGTCATGCGGGTTTGGCGGGCAACCCGCTCACATCGTCTTGCGCAGATTGGCCGGCGCGATGCGCAACGCCTCGCGGTACTTGGCGACGGTGCGGCGGGCCACCTGGATGCCCTGTTCCTCGAGCATCTTGCTGAGCTGGCTGTCTGAGAGCGGCTTCAGCAC
>CANHOE010000181.1 GCA_947462175.1 Burkholderiales bacterium
ATCGGCATCAGCACCGACAAGTTGCATGCGCGTGGCCCGGTCGGGCTGGAAGGACTGACGTCACTGAAATGGGTGGTGCTGGGTCAAGGCGAGGTTCGCACTTGATCCGTCGCGCGATGCGAACCCGCGAGCGCGACCGATGACCGACAGCCAGATTGCGGCGCTGGTCGGTTGCGCGGTGCTGGTTTTCTGGGCAGTCGGCGCCTACAACCGTTTGATCACGCTGCGCGATGACATCGCCAAGGCCTTTGCGCCGGTCGATGCCCAGGTGCAGCACCGCCACGCGCTGCTGTTGCAATGGGCGCACGGTCTGCATGAGTTGGTCGACCAAGGGCCGCCGCTCTACCAGGCCGTGTTGATGGCTTGCGCACAATTGCAATCGGCATGCGACGGACTGCGCGCCCGGCCCAGCGCAGGCAGCGCGGCCACCGGCCTTCGGCTGGCCGAAGAAACCTTGATCTCTGCGCGACAGCAACTGCAGGCCGAGTTACCAGCTCGGCAGCAGGGCCTCAGCGGGCTGGAACTAGAGGTCAACGCCGAACAGCTGGCTGCTGCCGACAACACGCTGGCCTTCGCGCGCAGTCAGTTCAACGCGGCCACGAAGGCCTACAACGACGCGATCGGTCAGTTTCCGACCCGGCTGGTAGCCACCGTGTTCGGGTTCCAGGCCGCCGGCACCCTGTGACGGTTGATCCCGCCCGCGACAGGCCAGGGCGGATCAGCTGTCGCAGATGATGGCCGCGGAAGCGACCATTTCATTGAACAGGGCCATCGACATCTTGCCGGACACCGCGTAGGGGTTCAGCAGCGCCGTCTCGGAGTACTTCATCACCAGCGACGGGTTCAGCCGCGCCAGGTTGGCGCGACCCATGGACCAGCCGGCAAAGCTGCGTTCACCCACCTCTTCGTAGCTCAGCAGGACCACATCGTGGTGCCGTGGGTCGGTCGCGATCTTGTTGTAAAGCGCGCTGACCTGTGATCGCCCACCTTCGAGCACCTGCAGGAAGATGCCAGCCGAGAAGCACAGCACACCCGTGATACCGGGCACTGCGTTGTTGGCTTTCGACTTCTTCAGGATCGCGACCAACTCGTTCTGGTTCACCGAGTCGGCCGCGCGGCTGACGTACATCAAGCGCACGAGCATGAAATTCTCCAGGGTGAAGTGAGGGGTGGCATGTCAGGTCTTCTGGCGATCGAGCAGCGACAGGAATTCGCGTCGCAGGTTCGCGTCTTTCAGGAACGATCCGCGCATCACGCTGTTGATCATCTTGGCGCTGGTGTCCTTCACGCCGCGCCAGTGCATGCAGAAATGATCCGCCTCCATCACGATGGCCAGGCCGTCTGGCTTGACGCGGCCTTGCAATTCGTTGGCCAGCATGGTCACCGCCTCTTCCTGGATCTGCGGTCGGCTCATGATCCATTCGCAGATGCGGGCGTACTTCGACAGCCCGATCAAATTCGAATGCTCGTTCGGCAAGATGCCGATCCACACGCGACCCATGATCGGGCACAGGTGGTGCGAGCAGGCGCTGCGCACCGTGACCGGGCCGACGATCATCAATTCGTTGAGCCGCGTGATGTTCGGGAACTCGGTCACATCGGGCATCGGGGTGTAGCGGCCGCGAAACACCTCGGTCAGGAACATCTTCGCCACGCGCTTGGCGGTGTCGTGGGTGTTGTGGTCACTCTCCGTGTCGATGACCAGCGCTTCCAGAACCTCCTGGAGCTTGGCCTGGACCTCGGCCTTCAGCTCCTCGAGCTCGCCCTCCTTGATGAAAGCCGAGATGTTGTCGTTGGCGTGGTAGCGGCAGTCGGCGCCCACCAGGCGGTAGCGGATGCGCTGTGATGCGCTCAGCTGCGCCAGTTCGCCATCGTCCTTGAAGATGGTGGGGGCTGAATCCAGTGGAGAGCGCGGGGGCTTGGGCGGCATTTCAGGCTTCATCTTCCAGAGCGTAACCCAGCTTCAGTGCCGCGCACCTCGGTGCGACTCCATAGGCCTACCCGTAGACTAGTCTCGGTGAATATTCCTGTCCATGCAGCACCTTCCGACCGCACGCCCAGCGCGTCGCCACCGTTGGCCCGGCTGCTTGGCCACACCGCCGACGCAATCCAGGCGGTGCGCGCCGGGCGCTCGCTGACGGAAGTGCTGGCGCACTGCCCGAGCGAGGTGCGGCCGGGCGTGCAGGCGCTGAGCTTTCATGTGCTGAGGCACCTCGGGCAAGCGCAGGCTGCACGCGAGTGGTTGGCTCCGAAGCCGCCGCCGAAAGCGATCGATTCGCTGCTGGTGAGCGCGCTGGCGCTGTTGTGGCCTGGCGGCGAAGCGCCCTACCCCGATCACACGCTGGTCGATCACGCCGTCACCGCTGCGCGCCAGCGCTTGCCCGCCAGCGCGGCATTCGTCAACGCGGTGCTGCGTCGCTTCGTGCGCGAGCAATCGGCGGTGCTCGAGGTCACCCAGCGGACGGTGGCGGGACGCACCAACCATCCCCAGTGGTGGGTAGACCGCCTGCAGGCCGATTGGCCTGAGCACTGGCAGGCCTTGCTGGCGGCGAATGACCGACGCCCGCCAATGACGCTGCGCGTCAACACCCGGCGCGGCAGCGTCGCCACTTACCTGGCCCGCCTGAACGAGGCAGGCCTGCCGGGCCGCGCCGTTGGCGCGCACGGTGTGTTGCTGGACGCACCTTGCCCAGTGAGCCGTCTGCCCGGCTTTGCCGACGGCGATGTGTCGGTGCAGGACGCTGCTGCCCAGCGTGCCGCGCCCCTGTTGCTGGCCGGCACGCCGCTCGCGCCAGGGGCCAGGGTGCTCGACGCCTGCGCCGCGCCGGGCGGCAAGACGGCCCATCTGCTGGAACTGGCAGACCTCGACCTGCTGGCGCTCGACCACGATGCAGCGCGCTTGATGCGCGTTGACGAGACGCTGCAACGCCTGCATCTGAAGGCCAGGTCGAAGGCCGGCGATGCCAGCCGCCCCGACACCTGGTGGGACGGGCAGCCCTTCGACGCCATCCTGCTCGACGCGCCCTGCACCGCCTCGGGCATCGTGCGCCGGCATCCGGACATCCGCTGGCTGCGACGATCCAGCGATGTACCCGCGCTGGCTGCGCTGCAAGCAAAGATGCTCGACGCGCTGTGGCCGCTGCTCAAGCCGGGCGGCCGACTGCTGTACTGCACTTGTTCGGTCTTCAAGGCAGAGGGGCAGGCGCAGATCGATGCTTTTTTGCAACGCCAGGCGGGTGCGCGACTGCTGCCCGCCCCTGCATCGCCCGGCCATCTGCTGCCCCTGCCCGACAATGAGACTGCCGCGGCGGGTTCGGATCTGACCTTCACCGGCGACGGATTCTTCTACGCCCTGCTCCACAGAAACTGAGACACAACGTGTACCGCAACCCGACGAATGGCTGCCCCCACCCGCCGGGCGCGATGTTCGCCCGGTGGTGCTCGCCGTTGTCCGCCTGGTTGGCCGTATTCCTGCTGGTCGGAGCGGCCAGCTGCTGGGGCCTGCTGGCGCAAGCACCCGCCCTCAGCCGCTTCGAGATGACGCGCGGTGAAGAAGGGCTTTTGCTCGACGTCGCGGTGCGTTTCGATCTGCCGCACACCGTCGACGAGGCGTTGCACAAGGGGGTGCCGCTGTACTTCGTGGCCAATGCCTCGCTGTACCACGATCGCCGATATTGGCGCGATCGACTCATCGCCTCGGCCTCGCGGACCTGGCGCCTGTCCTATCAACCCTTGACACGCAGCTATCGCGTGAGCTTCGGTGGGCTGAGTCAGAGCTTCGACAACCTGAACGACGCGGTAACGACCGTCAGCCGCATCGGGCGCTGGAAGCTGGCTGAGCCAGACCAGATCAGCGACAACGAGACCCTGTACGTGGAGTTCAGCTACAAGCTGGACACTGGCATGCTGCCGCGTGCCATGCAGATCGGCATCGACGGACAGCCCGATTGGAGCCTGCTGATCGAGAAGACCCAGCGCGTGAGCGGGCCCTAGGGACACCTCGGGCGCCAATGAAGAAATCCACACGCTGGGCATTGATCGTCTCGATGGTCGCGGCGACCGGTGTCGCCATGGTGCTGGCCTTTCTGCTGTCCATTGCCACCGACAACCGCCTGTTCTACGAAAAGCACTTCCAGTGGTTGTTCTGGATCAATTTGCTGGTGGCCGGCCTGCTGATGCTCGTCATCGGTATCGCTGCGACGCGCCTTCTGGTGCGTGTCCAGCGGGGCAAATTCGGCAGCCGGCTGCTGCTGAAACTGGCCGCCATCTTTGCGCTGGTCGGCGTGCTGCCCGGTGTGCTGATCTACACCGTGAGCTACCAGTTCGTCTCGCGCGGCATCGAGAGCTGGTTCGACGTCAAGGTGGAAGGTGCGCTCGATGCCGGCCTGGCGCTGGGCCGGGGGACTCTGGATGCCCAAGTCAATGATCTGGCCAGCAAGACCCAGCTCGCCGCCGATCGGCTCGGAGAAGGGCGCGGCGACATCCAGGCGCTGTCACTCGAACGGTTGCGCGAAGACCTCTCGGCGCAAAACGTGGCCATCGTCAACGGCGTGGGGCAGGTGCTGCTGTCCGCTGATCGCTCGGCCGAGTTGCTGGGGCCCGACAGGCCTTCGCCGAGGCTGCTGCGCAATGCGCGCGATGGGCGTGCGGTGGCACAGCTCGAAGGGCTGGACGACGACAGCTCAGCCGCTGGAGACCCCGGCGACGCGGCATCAGCCACCCCGAATCCAGGGCAGGCACGCATCCGGGCTCTTGCCTACCTCCCGAGCACCGGCATCGCGCTGACGCCGCAGGAGCGCTACCTGATGATCACGACGCGACTTCCTGTCGCGCTGGCCAGCAATGCGCTGGCGGTCCAGTCCGCCTATCGCGAGTATCAGCAGCGCTCGCTGGCGCGCGAGGGCCTGCGCGAGATGTACATCGGCACGCTGACACTGACACTGATCCTCGCGGTGTTCGGTGCGCTGCTGCTGGCCTTGACACTTTCGAACCAGATCGCACGACCGCTGCTCATGCTGGCCGACGGCGTGCGGCAGGTCGCCCAAGGCGATCTCGGGGCCAAGCAGGTGTTCGACTCGCGCGATGAACTGGGGGGGCTCACACGCTCGTTTGCCGACATGACCGAACAGCTGTCCGAGGCGCGCGCGCTGGTCCAGCGCAGCGTCTCACAGGTCGAGGGCGCGCGGGCCAACCTGCAGACCATCCTCGACAACCTGACTGCTGGCGTGATCGTGTTCGACCGCCAGGGGCGCATCGACACGGTGAACCCCGGCGCCACTCGCATCGTGCGCTTGCCGCTGGGCGCCTACCGAGGCAGGAGGCTGGCCGATGTCGAGGGGCTGCAGGACTTCGCCGCGGCGGTGTGGCAGCGCTTCGAACTGCATGCCGACCGACTGGACACCGGCGAACGCGACCATTGGCAGGAGGCATTCGAACTGCAGGCCGGGCCGGACCGCGACGCCCTGACGCTGCTGGTGCGCGGCGCCGCCATGCCCGAGGGGGCGCGGCTGATGGTGTTCGACGACATCACCGAGGTGGTTTCGGCCCAGCGCGTAGAAGCCTGGGGCGAGGTCGCGCGCCGGCTGGCGCACGAGATCAAGAACCCGCTGACGCCGATCCAGCTGTCGGCCGAACGACTCGAGCACAAGCTCGCCGCCAAGCTTGAGGGCGCAGACCAGGCGATGCTGGTGCGCGCGGTTGGCACCATCGTCACGCAGGTGCAGGCCATGAAGACGCTGGTCAATGAATTCCGCGATTACGCCCGGCTGCCCGCCGCGCGGTTGAGTCCGCTGGACCTGAACGTGTTGGTCAGCGAGGTGCTGACGCTGTATTCCACTGCACAGGAAGC
>CANHOE010000182.1 GCA_947462175.1 Burkholderiales bacterium
ATGCCCCACTTCATGAATTCATAGCGCTCCTGGTTGCGCTGGAACTCGAGCTTCATGTTCAGGTCGAGTGCCTTCTTGTTGCCGTAGTGGTCGACCATCACGCTGTGGTCGACAACCAGATCGACCGGCACCAGCGGCTCGATGGTCTTCGCGTTCTTGCCCATGGCGGCGGCGACGTTTCGCATCGCAGCCAGATCGGCCAGCAGCGGCACACCGGTGAAGTCCTGCAGCACCACGCGGGCGACGACGAAGGGAATCTCGTCGCTGCGTTCGGCTTTGGGCTTCCAGTTGGCGAGCTGCTCGACGTGGGCGGGAGTCACCTTCTTGCCGTCGCAGTTGCGCAGCACGGACTCCAGCACGATGCGCAGCGACACCGGCAGCCGCGCGACATTCGGGATCAGCTTGGCCAGCGCCGGCAGCGAGTAGTAGCTGCCTTCGACGCCGCTGTCGGTGGTGAAGGTCTTCAGCGTCTTGGCGAATGCATGCTTGGGTGTCGTGGACTTGGCGGCAGTTCGGCTCATGAGGGCTCCTGGCGAGAGGGTGTGATGCGAATGTCGATCATTGTGGACGGGTGGTATGTTGCAGTCCATGGACCCGATCACCTTCTTCTGGCACGACTACGAAACCTTTGGCGTGGTGCCGCGCCGTGACCGCCCTGCGCAGTTCGCCGGGCTTCGCACCGATGCCGATCTGAACGAGATCGGCGAGCCGGTCACCTTGTACTGTCAGCCCGCGTCCGACACGCTGCCTGACCCCGAGAGCTGCCTGCTGACCGGCATCACCCCGCAGGTGTGCCTGGCACGCGGCGTACCCGAACACGCCTTCGCCGCAGCGATCGAGGCGGAACTGGCCAAGCCCGGCACCATAGGCGTCGGCTACAACTCCATCCGATTCGACGACGAGGTGACGCGCTTCCTGTTCTGGCGCAATCTGATCGACCCCTACGCCCGTGAATGGCAGAACCAGTGCGGCCGCTGGGATTTGCTGGACGTGGTGCGCTGCGCCTATGCCCTGCGGCCCGACGGCATCACCTGGCCCAAGCACGAAGACGGCCGGCTGTCGTTCAAGCTGGAACACCTGACCATGGCCAACGGCATCGCCCACGAAGCAGCGCACGATGCGCTGTCAGACGTGCGAGCTACCGTGGCGCTGGCTCGGCTCATCAAGGACAGGCAGCCCAAGCTGTGGGACTTCTGCCTGCGCCTGCGCAAGAAGGACGCCGTCATCGAGGAGATGGCCAATGCGCAGAAGGCGGGGCAGCCGTTCCTGCACGTGTCGGGCATGTACCCACCCGATCGCGGCTGCATCGCCGTCGTGTGGCCCCTGGCGCCGCACCCGACCAACAAGAACGAGGTCATCGTCTGGGATCTGGCCGAAGACCCGGGCCTGCTGCAGTCGCTGAACGCCGAGACGATCCGGCTGCGCATGTTCAGCCGCGCCGATGCGCTGCCCGAGGGCATGACGCGGCTGCCGATCAAGACGATTCACCTGAACAAGTCGCCGGTGGTGATCGGCAACCTGAAGACGCTCAGCCCCGAGATGGCCGCGCGCTGGGGCATCGACATCGCCCAGGCCAGAAAACATGCCGATGTGGCCGCTCACCAGACCGCGCTGCTCGCCGGCTTGTGGCCCGAGGTGTTCGAGCGCCCGGCAATTGAAGGCCGGCCCGATGTCGATGAAGACCTTTACGGTGGCTTCGTCGGCAATGACGACCGCCGCCTGCTGCAGCGGCTGCGTGGGTTACCGCCGCAGACGCTCGCCGAGCAGCGCCCGGCGTTTGCCGACGAGCGATTGAGCGAATTGCTGTTCCGCTACCGCGCCCGCAACTTCCCGCAGACGCTGACCGATGCCGAGCAGCAGCAGTGGCACGAGCACCGGGCGAGCCGGCTGCACGATGGTGTGGGCGCTGGCCTGACGCTGGCTGCGTTCTTCGAGCGCATCGACCAACTCGGTGAGACGCTGCCCGACCCTGATGACGAGCGCGCCCAGGGCATCCTGGGCGACCTGGTGGATTACGCGACCGAGATCGCGCCGGATCGGGACTGACCGGCGTATCGGTCACGCCGATCGTGTGCAACTTTGCAAGTCACCCAAACACCTCATCCCCCCGCAGATACCGCCATTGCCCGACTGGCAGATCGCCCAGCATCACGCTGCCGATGCGCACGCGCTTGAGGCCCAGCACCTTCAGGCCGACGGCTTCGCACATCCGGCGGATCTGGCGCTTCTTGCCTTCTTGCAGCACGAAGCGCAGCTGGTCGTCGTTCTGCCATTCGACAACGGCCGGCTTCAGCGGCTCGCCGTCGAGTTCGAGGCCGTGGCGCAGCAGCGCCAGGTCGTCGGCCGACAGCTCGCTCGATGCTGGCCCGACGCCCAGCGGCCCGGCCACGCGCACCAGGTATTCCTTCTCGATCTCGCTGTCCTCGCCGATCAGCTGCTTGGCGATGCGGCCGTCCTGCGTCAGCACCAGCAGGCCGGTCGAATCGATGTCGAGTCGGCCGGCGGGCACCAGGCTGCGCAGGTGTTCGCGGAGGAAGCGCGTGCCCGACTGGTCGCTGCCCCACTGGTTCTCGGGCTTGACCAGCACCACCGCCGGCTCGTAGCCGTCTTCGGCTTGGCCGCTGACGTAGCCGATCGGCTTGTGGATCAGCACGGTGACCTTCTGCGCCTGCTGGAACTTGGCCCGCGCATCGATGGTGATGCGCTGATCGGGCAGCACGCGCGAGCCGAGCTCCTTGACCACATCGCCATCGACGCGAACCCAGCCCTTCTCGATCCATTCGTCGGCTTCACGTCGCGAGGCGAGGCCCAGTTCGCTCATGCGCTTCGAGAGGCGAAGGCTGCCGGGTGCTGCCTCCGCTTGGTGGTGGAAGGGGCCGCGCTCGTCGTCGTCGTCGTCACGTACAGGCCGCGCCACATGGCGACGCTTGGGTTCGGCCGGGCGCTGCGCTGGCCGCTCCGGCGGGCGCTCGGCTGAGCGTTCAGAAGGTCGCGCGGGCGGGCTGAACGGGAAGCGCGGCGTGGCGATGATGGGTGGGCGGTCGACTTGGCGATCACGCGGGTCACGCGATTGCGGCGCCTGCGGCGGGGCGTCGCGATGGCGTGCGCTGGGGCGCGGCGGCGGACCGTCGCGCCGCTCTGGCATACGCTCACCGCGAGGGGCTGGCTGCGCATGGCGCCGATGCTCGGCCTGGCGGTCGTCCGGGCGCGGTGACCGGTCGGAGGGCGGCGCGCGCCGATGCTCGCTGCCACGGTCGGCGTCTGCTTGAAACGGTGCCCGTGCCGCGGGGCGCGCTGCATCGCGAGGATGCTTGTCGAAGGGCGCGCGGGACGGTGGGCGGCTTGAAGGGTGAGAACCGGCGCGTGATGCGTTCGAACGAGGGTCTTTCTGCCGGTCGAAGCTCGCTTCGCGGGACCGCTCGGCGGGCTGATCCCTGGGCGCCTGCGCATCGCGCCTTGTGCGCTCGGCTTGCGCTTCGGCCAGCGTCGGGCGTCGTCGTACCCCCATGCCAGCGCCGCGCACCGGGGCGCGCTCGGGGCGGGCAGCAGCGCCGGCCGTGTTCTTCGGTTTGATCTTCAGCGTGGCCATGCAGGTCCAGTCGGGGTGCGGAGAAAAGGGCGCCTCTCGGCGTTGAGGTGTGTAACGGGTCAGCGGCCGCGCCAGAACAGCGCGTCGAGTTCTCGTCGGGTGATTTGCCGCCAGGTGGGGCGGCCGTGGTTGCACTGGTCAGCGCGCTCGGTGCGCTCCATGTCGCGCAACAGCGCGTTCATCTCGTCCAGGCTCAAGGCCCGGTTGGCACGCACCGCGCCATGGCAGGCCATGGTCGACAAAATCTCGTGCTGAGCACGCTGCACCACGCTGCTGGCCTCGTGCTCGGCCAGCTCGGCCAGCACGCTGCGCGCGAGTTCGATCACGTCGCCACCGGCCAGTGCCGCGGGCTGCGAGCGGATCGCCAGCACGGTGGGCGACAGCGGCGACACCTCCAGACCCAGCGTGTGCAGCGTGTCGGCATGCGCTTCGGCGGTGGCGATCTCGGCGGAGGTGGCGGCGAAGGTGGCCGGGATCAGCAGCGGCTGCGCATCGATGCGCGATGCCGCCAGGCTCGCCTTCAAGCGTTCGTAGACCACGCGTTCGTGCGCTGCATGCATGTCGACGATCACCAGGCCTTGCGCGTTCTCGGCCAGCACGTAGATGCCGGCGATCTGCGCGATCGCCTTGCCGAGCGGCCAGGCGCCGGGGGCGTGGTCTGCGGCGGCGAGAGAGGGCGCGACGGAGGTGTCATCTTGCCGCAGCACGTTCGCGACCCACGGTGCCTCGGGCTCACGCGCATGCAGCACCGTGGCCTGATGCAGGCTCAGCGCCACCTGGGCGCTGGTCGGTGTGTTGCCACGGAAGTCGGCGTGTGGAGCGGCTTGCCCGAAGGTGCTTCGAGCCATGCCGATGTCAATGCCAGTTGCACCGGTGCTTGGGGTCGCAATCGCCTCTGCCAGAGACGCCTCGACCGCCCGTCTCACCGTCTGGTGCACCTCGCGCGATTCGCGGAAGCGCACCTCGATCTTTGTCGGGTGCACGTTCACGTCGACGCGGTCGGGCGCGATGTCGATGAACAGCACATAGGCCGGCTGCCTTCCGCCGTGCAGCACGTCTTCATAGGCGCTGCGCACGCCGTGTGCGATCAGCTTGTCGCGCACGAAACGGCCATTGACGTAGACATATTGCAGGTCGGTGCGACTGCGCGCCGAGGCGGGCGTGCCGGCGCGACCGGTGATGCGCAGCACGCCGAGGTCCAGCGACACCGGTCGGCTGTCGGCGATGAATTCTGCTCCGAGCACATCGGCCAGTCGCGCGTCGGTGTCGGTTGGATCTGTCACCCGCCGCCACTGCTGCACCAGCTTGCCTTCATGCCACACCGCGAAGCTGACATCGGGCCGCGTGAGCGCATGGCGGCGAACCGCTTCTACGCAGTGCGCCAGCTCGGTGGCTTCGGTCTTCAGGAACTTGCGGCGCGCCGGCGTGCTGAAGAACAGCTCGCGCACCTCGACGCTGGTGCCCACGCCGCGGGCTGCCGGTGTGATCTCGCCCGAACGCGCATCGAGGCGGCGCGCCTGGGTGTCGTCAGTGCAGCGGCTGGCGATCGACACCTCGGCCACCGAAGATATGGCAGCCAGGGCTTCGCCGCGAAAGCCCATCGTCGCCACGTTCTCCAGATCGCCGAGCGATTCGATCTTGCTGGTCGCGTGGCGGCGCAGTGCCAGCGGCAGCTCGGCAGCGGGCAGGCCGTGGCCATCGTCCTCGACCAGCACCGCACGGATGCCACCGGCAATCAGCTTGACGGTGATTTCTCGCGCACCGGCGTCGAGCGCGTTGTCGACCAGTTCGCGCACCACCGACGCCGGCCGCTCGACCACTTCGCCGGCGGCGATCTGGCTGATCAGCTCATCGGGCAGTTCCCGGATCGGGCGGCGAGGTGTGTGGGGCCCACGGGCGTTCATCGACGCATTGTAGAAACCGCCCCCATCCCGGCACCCCACCGGTATCCGCGAAGTCGGTCACGGGCGCACTGCGCGAGGACGCAATGTGCGCCAACCATAATCATTTCCCATGGAAATCGTCGCGGCCCTGATCGACTTCATCTTGCACGTGGACGTGCATCTTGCGAACTTCGTGCATCAGTACGGCGCATGGGTCTATGCGCTGCTGTTCGCGATCATCTTCGTCGAGACCGGCGTGGTGGTAATGCCCTTCCTGCCCGGCGATTCGCTGCTGTTCGTGGTCGGTGCGCTGTGCGGCGCAGGACTGATGAGCCTGCCGCTGGCCATG
>CANHOE010000183.1 GCA_947462175.1 Burkholderiales bacterium
CGCCGAAGTACTCCAGGGACGCCCACACGCTGCGAGGTAGGCGAGACGCCGCAATGCACGCATCGGGCGGCACGTGTTGGGCCACGCGATTGACGAGCGGGCGCAAACTGCGCGCGTAGTCCAGCACCGGAAGCATCAAGGTCATCAACAACAGCCAGCACAGTGCGACGCCGCTGGCTGGCAGCACCAGACTCTTCCAGAGCGCATGCTGGTTGCGTCCGGTGCGCCAACGCACCAGCCACAACCAAGCCAAGCTCCCGGCAGCCGCCAGGGCCAGCGCAACGATGGAGAACTGAGAGACGAAGCCTGGAGCCAGCTTCACAACGTTCTGCGCAGGGCGCACCGGGAAGCCGATCTGCAGTGAGGCGTAGATGACCCAGAACGCGACGGCGCAAACGCTGAAGAAGAACACCGAGAACCAGTCGACCGCCGCAGCCGTGCTGCGTTTGAGTGTTGGCAATGCAAAGGCAGCCAGTAGCGCAAACGCCGGCAGCGAAAGCATCAGGGCACGGTCCTGCCCGCCCATAACGACACTTGCCGTGGCCGTCACCGTCGCGCAGCTCAGTGGCACCGCGATGTGGCGGCTCATGATGTGGCGGCGCCACTGCCAGAGCGTCCAGAGTGCCATGGGCCACATCGGCCATAAAAACCAGAGCCACTGTCGTGCGACCGCCTTCACGCTGTCGAGCGTGCGATAACTTTCCGCCTGCCAGGTCCACAGGCCGAAGGTTGTGGCAAGTGCTGCCGTCAGGGCCGTGGCGCTGACGACCCACGGCATGAAGCGTCGCACGTTGTGATAGGCCGATCGGCCGCACACCAAGCTGCCCGCCAGACCGAGTGCGAGTGCGATGCTTGGCGCGCCACTTCCAGCCAATGCCGGCAGGCCGATCAGGACGGCGAGCTTCGCGCTCCAATCGCGCGATGGGCTGGCCGCCATCGCATAGGTGTAGAGCGCCACGCAGGCGAGCTGGGTCAGTTCGGGCGTTGTCTCGTGCCCGAGTTGCAGCAGCCCCAGGGTGGCGATCAATGCGAGCAACGCGCCATCGGCCATCGCTCTGGCGTAATCGACCGGGTCGGCCTCACCGCCGAAGGCGAAGGGCAGCGGTTGGGCTGCTTCAGTGCGTGCCAGGTGGTAGGCGGCGTACCAGGTCAGAGCCAGAACCGCGATCAGAAGCATCGCGAAAGGAAGACGGGCCGCGAGCGCCGGGTCGACCCAGGGGCCGAGCAATCTGATGAAGATCGCGCCCAGCCAGTAAGGCACGGGCGCGGGGTCGGCCATGACACCGCCCACGGTTGGCATCCACCATGACGACCGGCCATCGGCCATGCTGACCATGTAGCCGAAAGCGGTCACATCGGCATTGCGCCAGGGATCACGCCCAAAAAGTCCTGGCAGCACGTAGGCGGCGCAGAACAGCAACAAGGCCCAGCGTGGCAGCCGCTGCACGGCACGCTGCGAAACCAGGGCGGGGTTCAGTGAGGAGTGGACCATGTAAAAAAAGGCAGCCGAGGCTGCCTTTCTGAACGTGTGGGTGTGTGATCCGGATTACTTCTTCAGGTGCGCAAACTTGTTGCGGAATTTTTCAACACGGCCGCCCAGCGAGTCGACGCTCTTTTGCGTGCCTGTGTAGAACGGATGCGATTCGCTGGTGGTTTCGAGCTTGAACAGTGGCACTTCACGGCCATCGTCCAGCTTGATGGTTTCCTTCGCCGTGGCGCACGAACGCGTGACGAACTTGAAGCCGTTGGACAAATCGACGAAGCACACGTCGCGGTAGTTGGGGTGAATGCCGTCTTTCATGGAAACCTTTGAGCTGTTTAGCGGGAGCCACGTCGAACAATTCGACGCACTTGCCATTGGGAAAAGCCGGTGAGTATAGCTTGCGATAGATATTGCCGACCGCTGGGCTCGCAAGCCCAGAGGCTCATCCACCCCGACGCATCATGTCGAAGAAGTCGTGATTGGTCTTGGTGGACTTCATCTTGTCGAGAATGAACTCCATCGCCTCGATCTCGTCCATCGGGTAAAGCAATTTGCGCAGGATCCAGGTCTTCTGCAAGATTTCCGGCTTGAGCAGCAGTTCTTCGCGACGCGTTCCCGACTTGTTCAGCAGGATCGACGGGTAGACGCGCTTCTCGGCCATGCGTCGATCCAGATGGATTTCGCAGTTGCCTGTGCCCTTGAATTCTTCGTAGATCACCTCGTCCATCCGGCTTCCGGTATCAACCAGCGCGGTGCCGATGATGGTCAGCGAGCCGCCTTCTTCGATGTTGCGCGCTGCGCCGAAGAATCGCTTTGGGCGCTGCAGCGCGTTGGCGTCAACACCACCGGTCAGTACCTTGCCGGAAGACGGCAGCACATTGTTGTAGGCGCGAGCGAGGCGCGTGATCGAGTCGAGCAGGATCACCACATCCTTCTTCATTTCGACCAGGCGCTTGGCGCGCTCGATCACCATTTCGGCCACCTGAACGTGGCGTTGTGCCGGCTCGTCGAAGGTGGAGCTGATCACCTCCCCGCGCACGGTGCGCTGCATCTCGGTCACTTCCTCGGGGCGCTCGTCGACCAGCAGAACGATCAGGTGCGCTTCGGGGTAGTTCGCGACGATGGCGTGCGCGAGCTGCTGCATCATCACCGTCTTGCCGCTCTTCGGCGCCGACACCAGCAGCGCGCGCTGGCCCTTGCCGATCGGCGCGATCAGATCGACGATGCGGGCGGTGATGTTTTCATCGGACTTGATGTCGCGTTCCAGCTTGAACTGCTCTTTGGGGAAGAGCGGTGTCAAGTTCTCGAACATGATCTTGTTCTTGCTCTCCTCCGGCGTCAGGCCATTGACCTTATCCACCTTGACCAGCGCGAAGTAGCGCTCGCCGTCCTTGGGTACTCGAACCTCGCCTTCGACATCGTCACCCGTGTGCAGATTGAAGCGGCGGATCTGGCTGGGGCTCAGGTAGATGTCGTCGGTAGACGCCATGTAGCTGGCGTCAGGTGCGCGCAGAAAACCGAATCCGTCAGGCAGCACCTCGAGCACGCCGTCGCCGAACACCTGTTCTCCGCCCTTGGCGCGCTTCTTCATGATCGCGAACATCAGCTCCTGCTTGCGCAGTCGCGTGACGTTTTCGATCTCCAGCGCTTCACCCATCGTGATGAGTTCGGAAACGTGGAGCGCTTTCAGTTCAGACAGGTGCATGGAGGCATAACCGGAAAGGTGAGCGGAGATATGGGCAGGCGCTATGACGCCCTCTGCCAAGGGGCCTGAGCCGAGCGCAATCTGAATGGATGCGTTGTACGGCCGAAGGGCGGGGGGTGGAGCCGCCGGATTGTCGTTTGGCGGTATCGCTGGTGCGCCTCAACCCGAGAATGAGATCTGTGGCGACTGAATGAGTGAGGCGGGGAACCTCACTCGAACAAAATTATTATAGGTTGCCGTCGATGAAGGCTGTCAACTGGGCCTTCGTCAGGGCGCCCACCTTGGTCGCCGCCAGGGCACCGTCCTTGAAGAGCATCAGCGTCGGAATGCCGCGGATGCCGTATTTGGCCGGCACATCACGGTTCTCATCCACATTCATCTTGGTGATCTGCAGCCGGCCGTCATAGGCCTTTGACGCCTCGTCGAGGATCGGCGCAATCGCCTTGCAGGGGCCGCACCATTCGGCCCAATAGTCCACCAAAACGGGCTTGCTGGATTTGATGACGTCACTTTCAAAAGACGCATCAGACGTGTGTGTGATCAGTTCGCTGCTCATGATGGATCCTCGGTACGAGCGGGCCCGGAGGTGGGCGACAAGGCACAATGATTTTGACACATTGGGATCCACTCGCCCGAGGCGCAAAGCTCTGCGCCATGACTGTTTTCCTATCGCTGCGATGATGAAAATCTTTCTTTGGGATCAGCCCAGCGACCCTTGGTCGGCTGCCGTATCGGCCGCTGTAGGCTGGGCTGGCGAGCATGGGGTCGCGCTTCGGGATGCGGTCTTCCTGGTGCCTTTCGCCCAGCACCTGCCGCTGGCCCGCAAAGCCTGGGCCGCTTCGGATCTGTGGATGCCCCGCGTCGAGACAACACAGACGCTGGCTCGCAGCCTCGCACCCGCCGAGCCGCCGTCGGGTGACGACATACGCTTCGATACCGCGCTCGACACGCTGACGGCGCGCAGGCTGCTGCGCAGCCAATCGTTTTTTGCTGTCTGGCTGCGACGCGATCCACGTGCCTTCGATCAGGCGGCCCAGGTGCTGGCACAAACGGCACAGGCTATCGCCCGCGCACTGGCTGACGCGCCGCCATTGCAGCGCGAGCGGTATTGCGTTGCCGGCAGAGCTGCTCTGAGCGCAGTCGGCGGCATCGGTGGCAGCGAGCGCCATCTGGCGCGCCTGGCATTCGAGTGGGCCGCTTCAACGCCAGCGGCTGCCACCGATGTGCTGTTCTCGTGGCGGCCTTCGGCCTGGATCGTTGTGCAGGCCGGCGGCGTCGATGCGCTGACCCAGAGGCTCGTCGCTGAAGGGATCACCCCGGCCTTGTGGATCGATGCCGATCCGCCCGGCGTTGATCCCATCCAGGCGGTGGCCCCCAGGACGCATGTTGAGATCCAGGTGTGCAGTGGCTTCGAGGACGAGGCGCAGCGAGCCGCTGCGCAGGTACTGGCCTATCTGGCCCGCCATGGCGCACCGGTCGCGCTGATCGCACAAGACCGCCTGCTGGCGCGTCGGGTGGGGGCCCTGCTGGCCCGCCAACGCGTGCCGTTGCGAGACGAAACCGGCTGGACCTTGTCGACCACCCGCTCGGCGGCAGCCGTGATGTCGATGTTGCGAGCAGCGTCGCCGACCGCCACCGTGGATGACGTGCTGGACGCGATCAAGTCATGGCCCGTGGTCGTGACCGAATCAGTCGACGGCAACGCGATGGCCGAACTCGAAGCGGCGTTGCGCCGCCAGCACTGGGCACGACCGGCGGCGGTGAATCCGCAACGCCTCTCGGTTGCGGCTGCGATGCTCTGGGAATTGGCGGCCCAGGTCATCGAGCCGCTGCGCGGCGCAGGCGCACAGACACTCGCCGCCTGGAGTTACCGCTTGCGGTCGGCACTGGAAGCCAGCGGAGTGGCCGCGATGTTGGCCGCCGACGAGGCGGGTCAGCCAGTCTTGTCGGCGTTGCACCTGGGCACGACCGAACTCTGGTCCGCCCACCCGGAGACCCTGGCGCTGGCCGAATACGCACGCTGGGTCGATGCAGCGCTCGAGCACTCCAGCTATGTGCCCGCGTCGCCCGAGGCGCCAGCAGTCATCGTTCTGCCTGCGGCGCGTGCAATGCTGCGGCCCTTCGCGGCCGTTGTCTGGCCTGGCGCTGACGAGAAGCGACTGGGTGCGGCCTCGTCGCCGCACCCGCTGCTCAATGACGCTGAAGCCGAGACCCTCGGTTTGCCGACTGCGGCGCAGCGCCGCGACCGAGAGCTCATCGCGTTCGCGCAGGCGCTGCGCGGCGCGCCAGTGACCCTGTTGCGACGCACTGATGACGGTGGCGAGCCGCTCTCGGCCAGCCCCTGGCTCGACCGGCTGGTGTCGGCACGGCGGCAGGCCGGACAGCAGTCTCCCGCGCAAGCATCTGACACGCGCATCGAACAGTGGGTGCCTTCACATCCGATAGCGCGTCCGCTGCCGAGCGCGCCGACGCTGCTGCCGGCCCGCCTGAGTGCCAGCGCCTGCGAGGCCTTGCGTACCTGCCCTTATCGCTTCTTTGCGCTGCGCATGCTCGGTCTGCAAGCCGCCGAAGAACTCGATGGTGAAGTGGAGAAGCGCGATTACGGCACCTGGCTGCATGCGGTGTTGCACC
>CANHOE010000184.1 GCA_947462175.1 Burkholderiales bacterium
ACCTGCATGTCAGACCTTCCGCCCGGTGACCAGACCGATGTCGGTGATGTCGGACTTCTTCAGGATCTCCAGCACCTCCATCACCTTCAGGTACTGCGCGCGAGCATCGCCCTTGATGACGATGGCTTGCGAGGGGTAAACGGCCTTGAGCTGCTTCAGCCTTGTCTCAAGTTGTTCCATCGTGACCGGGTAGGCGTCGAGATAGACGTCGCCGGCCTCGGACACGGTGATCGCCTTGAGGCGCGGCTTGGCCAGTGCGGCACTCATGTCGGCGCGCGGCACCTCGACCCGCACCCCCTGCACCGAGGCGGTTGTCAGGATGATGAAAATCACCAGCAGCACGTACGCCAGATCCAGCATGGGCGTGACGTTGATGTCGTCAAACGGCGCGTTGTCTTCCTGGACGTGCACGGCTCAGCTCCCGCGCTCAGTCCGCGTACATCTCGGCCGACTTGGCGACGAATTCGTCGACAAAGACCATGGTGTTGCCCGACAGGTTCTTGATCTGGCTGGCCAGCCAGTTGTAGCCAAACAGCGCCGGGATGGCGACGGCCAGTCCGGCGACCGTGGCCACCAGAGCGGCGGCGATGCCGGGAGCGATCGAATTGACGTTGACCTCGCCGGCAGCGGCGATCGCCGCGAAGGTGATCATCACGCCGACCACGGTACCCAGCAGGCCCAGGAAGGGGCCGCCCGAAATCGCGATCGTGAGAAGAACGATGCCGCTGTTGAATTTCTGGTTCTCGCGCATCATGGCCGCGTCGAGTGAGGTGCGGATTGCCTGCAGCCCGGCGCTGCTGAGCCTGCGGGGTTGGCCGGCCTCATCCAGGGGCGTGAAACGTTGCATCACTTCGTCCATACCGATGGCATACAGGCGATAGACCGACGAGCGTTGGCTGCGTGGGTCCTGCACCACCGATGCAATGTCAGTGTGGCCAGGGGTGAGAAGCGCGCGGGGCTTGGCCTTGAACGCCGCGAGGAACGTGTCATTGGCCCGACCGACGGTGCGCAACATCACCGCCTTGCTCACCATCACATAAACGCTGACCACCGCCATCACCGCCAGCAGGGCAATCACGATCCAGCCGTCAAGCGTGACCGATCCGATCAGGATGGCGGCGTAGGACACTTCTCCGGCGCTCGCGCCCTCCTCGTCGGCGCTCAACAGCGGCGAGTCGGCGGCCTGGCCCAGCGCCTGCAACTTGACATAGTCAGCCGATCGGCTGGCCGCCAGCAGCGTCACCTCGTCCAGTTCGCCGCCAAAGCCTGCTCCGATGAGCGCGTCACCGACCACATCGGTGAGCGCAAGGTTGCCGGACCCGGCTTCCAGACCGTCAACGTACAGCGTGACCTTGCCTGCGCTGGCCACCACGGCCACATGCTGCCAAACGCCAGGCTTGAGCGGCAGGTTGGCACTGACCGAGGTCGTGCCCTGGCCGACTTCCAGCTTGCCGCCAGCCAGGCCAATGCGAAGTCCTTTGCCGGTGGCGGGCAAGGCGAGCAAACCAGCGGCCGGGGCACCAACATCAGTCGGCTTGACCCAGGCGCTGAAGGTGAACCCCTCACTGGCCTGCACCTTCAACGACGGTGATGGCGCCAGCGCAATGCCAGCACCACCGTCCAGAGCGATCGCCGCGCCGATGGGACCCGCCGCCACGGATTTCGCCGTGCTGCTGGTCGCTGGAATCGCGTTGGCCGTACTGTCCTTGAGCGCATCGGCCTGAGCGAAGTGGAAGGTGAACACCGCTGCCGGGTCCTGGACCTTCCCTGAGACGTGCGCAGCACCCGCCTTGTCACCGCCCCAGGTCATCACCAGCGGGGTCTTGCCAAGTGCGGCCACCTTGGGCAGCAGCAGCCATACATTGGCGAGCTCGTCTGTGGCTTCGAAGTTCTCGACCTGCGAAGGCAGCGGAGTCTTGCCGTCGGCGGCGAAGAAGTGCAGGTCCGAGCCGTCGGGTTGGGCTTCAGTGAAGGTGAAGTTGCCACTGTGCAAGCGCACCAGCACCGGCACTTGCGTGAGCTCCTCCGTAACCTCGACGCCAGTGGCCGTGGTGTCGATGACGAGCACTTTCTTTTGGCTGCCATCGGCCGCATTGACGGCCGGGGAAGCGCACAACACCACCAAAGTCAATATGGCTGAGAACAGTAGATTCATGGTGCGGCTCTGGGTCATGTCACGAAGTTCGTTGAAGTGATTCATCGCTTTTTCTTCTTCTTTGAATTGGGGTCGTCAGAGTCGTCGTCCTCGCCGGATTCGCCGAATCCGATGGCCTCGACCGTCAACACCAGCGAACTGGCGGCGGCCCCATTGGGATTGGCGGCCGCCTTGGCCGTGTCGTCTGATTTCTGGGAGGCATTGGCCGGAGCGGCAATCGCACCGAGTGAGGGGGCGGCCACGCTGACCTGGGCGCCGGCGATCGCACCGCCCGCGGAAATGTTGGAGGCGTTGAGCACGATGGGCGCGACCACCAGCACCGAACCACTGGAGCGCACACCGGCGTCGCCAGCATCGAACACACCGCGCGGAGCGATGGCGAACACATCGCCCGGTGCCGCATCGGCGCGTGTCTTGAGCGTGGCAATGCCCGAGCCGCTGATCGAACTGGCCACATCAACCGAGACGCGACCGTCCTTGTCCACGGTGATCAACGGCGGCGGCGCCGAGGCGGCGGTCTTGGCACCCTTGCCCGCGTCGATATTGGCCCGCTGAGACACCAGCGTGATGTCGCCACCGCCCAGCGTGAACACGCGCCCCTTGTTGACAAGGAAATCGTCACGCACCAGACCGTTCACGTCGCCGCCGCGCACCGTGAAGATGCCCGTGTCGGCCTCCGAAGGTTTCTGACTGTTACCTGCCGTCAGTCCGGCAAACACCGAGCCAGCCGGAGCGTAGAGCGTGACGGCGCCGCCCTGCTCGGTCTTGAACTGGCTGCCGAAGTTCGAGATGTCACCGCCGTTTGAAGCCGCCGCCTGGGGGAACAGGCTGGCGATCAGCGCATCGAAGCTGCGCAGGCTGACGTCGATGACCTTGCCGTCGTCGGACTTGCGGCTCGCGTTGCCGGTTTCCACCAGCAGGGAGAAAAAGCGTTTGTCCAGTTGGCCGTCATCATTTCGTGACAGCGCATCCGCCAAGGCATCAGCCCGCAGGCCGACGCGTTCGGACAGCGCGGGGTGATCGTTCAGGTAGAGCGATTGCGCATCGCTCGGCAACGCACGGAACGCCGTCCAGGCCTGAGCCGCCAGTGCCGGATGCTGGGCCATGTATTTCAACTGCGCATCTGCAGGCAGCGCCTGGAACCCTGCCCAGACCTGCGCTGCTGTGGCCTTGCTCGGCAAGTCCTGGCCTTGAGCGCGCAAGAACGCGTCCAGCGCCGTCACATCGACCGCCCCACCCTGGCCTTGCGCACTCACGAATGTGGCGAGCGCGGCCAGGTCGGCCCCTGCGGCCAGATCCGCGGCCGAGCCGTAACCTTGGGCAAACGCCACGAAAGACGCGTAAGACGGAGGAGCGCTACCGGCGACCACTCGGATCGCGGCGCCGCCCTCGGGCAGGTAGACGTTGTCGAGGTTGCCGCGTGTGACCACGCCATTACCGTTGCCCAGATCGACATGGCGCCCGGCACTGATCGTGAGCTGTCCTGGCCCGCTCAGCACATGCGACACCACACTGGGGGAGCCGTCCGGGGGTTTCGACTGCGTCGTGTCGACCACGTCACGGCCGGCTTGCAGCACGGTCTCATCGCTTGCGGCCAGTTGCTGGATGAGGAAACCGAGGTCGACGATGTCGCGCCCTGCGGTGATGACGGTGGCCTTGGGCAGCGAGAGTGAATGGGCAGCGCTGGCATCGCCCTGAACGTCACCATGAACGGCCGTCAGGCGCGCAACCACTGTATCGGCGCTGTGCAGACCTGGGGATGCGTGGGCCTCCAGCGCCGTCGAGCTCCCGTCCAGGATCTTGGTGTCTGCCTCGGACAGAACGCGCGGCGCCGCAGCGGTCGACATGCCAGCAGGACTGTTGTCCAGCATGCGCAACGGTCCCGTTCTGCCGTTGTTCAAGCGGATGGAGCCTGAGGCCAGCAGGTCCAGCTGACCGGTGGCCGCCGGGCTCAGCGTCACGCCATTTGAAAGGACCACATCGCCGCCCATCGACGCGGCCAGCAGGGTCGACGGCAGCAGCGCGTACAGGTTCGCAAAGCTGCCGGCGCTGCTCTGGTCCTGGAATCGGTTGGGGATCTCGCCACGGCCTGCATCGGCCAGCGCACTGGCGTCGGCAGACAGCCGCACATCGCCGCCCAAGGCGGTCAGCGCCAGCGAGGAGGCCGCACCGTAGGTGCTGAAGTTGCTGAACTGCGCGTAGGTGGTCCGGAAGGCCGCCTTCGGCTCATAGGTCGGGTCCCAGTTGCCGTTGGGCGCGTACAGTGGGTCGATCGCACCGGGCAGGTTGTTGATGCTCTGCTCGGTCATCGTGGGGTTGTAGGCCGTGGCCAGGGCCAGCGTGCGGCCGGCCACCACCTTGGCCGTGGCATCACCCAGGGCCAGCACGGGCGCAAAGGTCTGTGTGACCCCGAGCTGGTTGGTAACGGCCAGTCCGCCGGCGGTCAGCGAACCGTCGGCGCGCAGCGAGAGATCGCCCTTCTGGGCGTAGAACACCCCACCAGCGATGTCGCCACCGGCCTGCACACGCAGGTCGCCGCCGCCGCGTTCGGTGGCTGCCGTGCCGGCCAACGCGACCTGGCCATTGCCGGCCGCGCTGACCGACAGGTTGCTGATGCTGCGCCCGGCCGTGACCGTCACATCGCCGCCACCCAGGGTTGCGATGCCTTGATTGAAGTAGTCCGGCCTCACCCACCAGGCGGTGTTCAGCGTGGTCGTCTGGTCTGCCAGCGTCTCGAACACCACGCTGCCGTCGGCATCCGTGGTGCTGCGGCCCTGTCGGAACAACCAGTTGTTGACCATTTGCGGCACCACCCGCGGCAGTGGCACGATGGTGCCAGGCACAGCCGGCGTGCCCTCTACCTTCGGCTTGGACTCGGAGTCACCCGGGATGGCTTCAGTGCCGCCCGTGCGTATGTACCAGCCACTGTTGTTCTGCGGACCATTGATGTCCCGGCCAGCCTTCACGCTGATCGGCCCGCCCCCGTCGGCAAACGTGGCGACCGCCACCTTGCCCCCCGCGCCGTAGCGGGTGTTCAGGGCGTTGCCGGGTGCCACCACGTTGGCGTCAGGGGCCAGCGGTGCGCCGGCGGTGTACAGCGACGCACCGTACAAAGTTTCGATACTGATGAAAGGCTGGTCCAGCGTCTCGTCGGGCTCGGCGCTGACGTAGACCTTGGCCATGGCCAGGGTGATGTCATGGGCCGCAGCCACATCGATGCGTCCGGTGCCGGTGCGCACCACCGCCACCGGTGCATCGGTCGATGTCACCGGCGCATTGGCGTTGGGCGTCACGATGCCTGTGCCGCCGGCCTCTTTCATGGCGGGGGTGTACATCACCGCGTCGCCATCGTCGTCGTACTGGGGCTGGAAGTATTCATCCAGCTTCTGGCGATCGGCCGGCACTGGGGTGCGCGCGGCAAAGTCCAGCCTCAGGTTGCCCTGGCCCGCCGCGAGTCGATCAGGGCTCAGCACCGCCGTCGTGCTGGCCGCCTGCAAGTCGGCACCGGCCACCAGCTGCAAGTCGGCCGATGCCCCGGCTGCCAGCGCCCACACCGGCATGGCCAGCCCGCTGTCGCCCGGCTTCACAAAGCCATCGCTGATCGACCCGACCACCGTCAGATTGCCCGCGGCACGCAAGGACAGGTTGA
>CANHOE010000185.1 GCA_947462175.1 Burkholderiales bacterium
GCACGCGCAGCACGTCCAGCAAGGATTTGACTGCCAGCGCCATACCAGGCAGTGAAGCCTGCCAGGCACTTGCCATGCCGGTGAATGCGTGGCCAGGCAGATCGACCAGCAGCAGATCGAAATGTGGCCTGAGCCACGGCAACATCGGGTACCAAGAGTGCGCTGATGCGCCGGTGCCGTGCAGCAGCAGCGCGAGCGGCGCCGCTACCGCAGCGGAGTGCGTCGGCGAGGGCTCTCTCGTGAACCGCTGCAGATGCCAGCGCAAGCCTCCGGCCTCGACGAACTGGCTGGCCTCGCGGTACGGCCAGTCGAGACCATCACGAGCCCAATCCAGCCGCGCTGCCATCGATCGCGCCGTTTATCGGGTGACCGCCGGCGCGGCCGACACCGATTTCGTCGCCAGTGCAACCGCTTGCGACAAGGCCGTGGCGCCGGCATAGGGCAGCGGCAGGTAGCTGGCACCCATTTCCTGCGCAAGCTGCCGGGCCGCGGGCTGCGGCTGTGGAGAAGTATCGATCAGCAGCGCGCGCAGACTGGCTGCTCGGAACTGCCGCGCCGCCAGTTGCACATCATCGCCGGCGCGTGCACGGCCTGGGCTGCCGTCGCGCGCAATGTTGCCGCGCCCATCGGTGAGCAGCACCACGATCGGGGTTTCGCCGCGCCGAGCGATCGATGCGGCAAGTGCCGCTGCCGCATCGATGCCCGATGCCAAGGGGGTGCCACCTCCACCGGGCAGACCGGCAAGACTGCGCTTGGCGCGCACCAGCGAGCGCGTGGGCGGCAGCAGCAGCTCGACGCCCTTGCCACGAAACGCCAGTACCGCGACCTGATCGCGGCGGACATAGCAATCGGCCAGCAGCAGTTCGACCGCGCCTTTCGCTTCGGCCAGCCGGTTCAGCGCTGAAGAGCCGGATGCATCCACGACGAACAGCGTGGTGGTGGCACTGCGCTGCTTGTAGCGAGTGACGTGAAAGTCGTCACGGCGCACCTGGACGCGGGCACGCGGCGGTAGCGCAGCGCTTGATGGTGCAGTGCGACTGCCAACGTTGGTGACTCGCTTCCGTTCGATTTCCGCGTGGCGGATCTTCTGCCAGGGCGCAGCGGCCCGCAGTGTCTCGATGACGTTCAAGCGCGCACCGGCACGCGGCTCACCGCGTCGCGCACCGCTCGGGCGTCCACGCTTCTGGCCCTGTTGCACCGCACCGGCCCGACCCGAGGCTTGCGCGGTGGCGCGGCGGTCCTGCCCCGACATCAAGGCGGCAAGTAGACCTGCCGGGATCGCCGCCTGAGCGGCATCGAGCACCCGGTCTTCGAGATCGCCAACCGGTGGTGGCTCGGGGGTCTCCTCGTCCTTCGATGACTCTTCGTCATCTCGCGGCGGAGGCTCTGTCTGCTCCTCAGGTGATGGATCGGGTGTTTCTTCAGGTGGCGGCGGCTCGGGCGGCTCGTCTTCGTTTGGCGGCGGCTCGGCTGGCGGTGCCGGAACCTGGGTGGCACGCGGCGCCAACACCAGTGCAGCGGCCAGCCTGGCATCGTCATCGCTGATCAGCAGTCGCCCGTCGAGTGCAGCCGATGCCCTGGCCACGCGCAGTGCCAACAGCGGTGCGCGCAGAGATGCCACGCCGAGAGCGAGGGCCGTCGAAACCAGCGCCTTCACGATCTCCTCGGATGCCTCAATTTGCGGCAGCAAGTCGCGCGCTGAAGCCACGTCGGCAGCCGACCAGACTGGCGTAGCAGCGAGGTCTTGATCTAAGGCATTCTGGTCATCAGCAGCAGGCCCGGCGTCATCGATCAGCGGATGCAGATCGATCGAAAACGCAAGCCGGTCGAGCAAGGCGGGCGCCACCCGTTCATCGTCTGCCAGGCCTTCATCGAGCGCGATCACACCGAAGCGCGTGGCATGGCGCATGGCGAGGCCGTCGCGCGCCAGTGCGACCTCCTGGGTGTCGAGTACCGCTGCCAGACGTGCCGCCGTGGCCGCTGACAGTCGCTCAGCCATCGCCAGCAGCACGATGCCGCCATCGGCCATTGTCAGCACGCCTTGTTGTGCGATGGGCCGGCCCGCCTGCAGCGTCGCAGCAAGGTCGAGTCCGCCCAGCAGCCGCTCATCGTTGATGTGCAGCGGCACTCGGCGCAGCGGTGTGCCGTGCGGAAGCAGGCCGCTGAGGCACTGCAGCCAGCCCTCTCGCGCTGGGCCGGGCAGTGCGCGGATCACGACGCCGCCTGTACCGACTGGATCAACAGCGAACAGCGAGGCCGCGTGCAACGCAGCAATCGAGAGTGACGGCTGGGCGCAGCGCCAGCGTTGCTCCGACGCTGTGAATGGCACGCCGGCGTCGGGCATTGCCCGGGTCATGCCCCGAACAGTTCTGCCACTGCGCGATCGACGCGCACCGTCGAACCGGCGTCATCCAGCGGATTGCGGCGCAGACGGTGGCGCAGAGCCGGAGGTGCGACGCGCTTGAGGTGCTCGTCGGTCACCGCAGCAGCACCCTGCAAGGCGGCCAGCGCACGAGCAGCGCGGATCAGAGTGAGTTCGCCGCGCAGGCCGTCGGTACCGAGGGCCATGCACAACTGCGCTGCGCGCTCCAGGGCGGCATCCGGCACGGCCACCTCGGAGATGTGCGACTTGCCCTTGACGATGCTGCGGCGCACGCGCTCGTCTTCTTTTTTCCACTTCTCGGTGAACCCGGCTGGGTCGCGTTCGAACTGGTCACGGCGGCGCACGACTTCGATGCGTGATGGCAGATCGGTCGGTGTCTTCACTTCGACCGACAAGCCGAAGCGGTCCAGCAACTGCGGGCGCAGCTCGCCCTCTTCCGGGTTGCCGCTGCCGACCAGCACGAATCGCGCAGGATGGCGCACGCTCAGACCTTCGCGCTCGACAACGTTCTCGCCGGAGGCCGCCACGTCGATCAGCAGATCGACCAGATGGTCTTCCAGCAGGTTGACCTCGTCGATATAGAGAAAACCGCGGTTCGCGCGCGCAAGCAGGCCAGGCTCATAAGCTTTGACGCCTTGCGATAGCGCACGTTCGAGGTCAAGCGCGCCAACCACGCGATCCTCGGTCGCCCCGAGCGGGAGGTCGACCACGGGCACGGGGATCAAATGCGACTTGACCGCGGTGCCCGCCAGCTTCAAAGCCTTGCAATCTTCGCAGGCCGAGCCACTTGCCTCAGGATCGCAATGGTAGCGGCAGCCAATGACTGCGCGCATCTTTGGAAGCATCGCCGCCAGCGCTCGCACTGCAGTCGATTTGCCGGTGCCGCGGTCACCGAAGACCAGCACGCCGCCGACACTGGGATCGACCGCGGCGATCAGGATGGCGAGCTTCATTTCGTCTTGGCCGACGATGGCGGAGAACGGGAACTGCACGGACATGGTCAGAGGGCCGCAAGAAGAAGCAGCGCAAGATATCGAAAAGACGAAAAAAGCACGTTATCACACGGCCTGCTGCCAGGCGATTCGGATCGGTACTGGATCAGAGCTGGCGAGCCTGTACCTGATCGCTATCCTCCCGCGCGATGCGACGCTTGGCGCGGCGCAGCGTCGACAGCACCACCAACGCGATCACCGGGATCGCGAGACCGACCGCCAGATCGACATTGATCGGCAGCCCGCCGGACTCGAGCCCTCTGGCCACATAGCCAGCAACCCCGGCGACGTAGTAAACAATCGCTGCGACCGACAGGCCCTCGACCGTCTGCTGCAGACGCAGCTGCAGCTTGGCGCGACGGTCCATCGATGCGAGCAAGGCCTGGTTCTGACGCTCGCGTGTGATGTCGACCCGAGTGGACAGCAAGGCGCTGGTCTGCGCCACGCGCTCCGACAAATCATGCAACCGTTGCGACACCGTGTTGCAGGTGGCCACCGCGGGCGTGAAGCGGCGTGACATGAACTCCTCGATCGTCTGAACACCGGGCAATCGGCGTTCGCGCAATTCACCGATGCGGGAGGTGACGAGCTCAAAATAGGCGCGGCAGGCGCCGAAACGGAACTGGCTGGACGCGAGCGCACTCTCGACCTCGGCGGCAAGCCGTGTCAGCTGCTGCAACAGCGACTCATCGTCGCTGCGCTGATCCTGGGAGATGCGTTCGGTCAATGCCGCGAGGGCACCTTCGATTTCTACGATGCGCGGCAGCTGTTGCCGTGCAGTCGGCAGCGCCAGCAAGGCCAGCATGCGGTAGGTCTCGATCTCGAACAGGCGCTGGACGACTCGCCCCGCCTGACGAGGCGTCAGCGCTGCATCGAACACCACGAAGCGAACGAAGCCGTCGGCATGCACACGGAAGTCGGTGTAGGCGATGGCGGCGCCGTCGCCGACGGTCGAGCCGACGACGATGTTGCCGTTGAACTGATCGGCCAGCAACTCCGCGTTGGGCAGACCCTGGGGTGCCGGGATCAACTCGGCATGCGCAGCGACCAGCGTCGCGCCAGGTACCGCCGCCAGCCAGCCCTCTGGAAGGCGCGATGCGGCAGCCTCCTGGAAAGGCAACGGGCTGCGGCCGCCGATGAAGACTGCATAGGTGGAGAACTCGCCGTGGCGCTCCCAGGTGAAACTCATCGCGCCCAGCGTCGCACTGAACTGCGATGTGCCATCCGGCGGGCCATTCACACCATGGTGCACGCACAGCGTCGTGATGTGTGCCAATTCGCGCTCACGCGCATCGAAATCGACCATTACGGCCAGGTACGACGCGCGCGATGGTGTGTCCAGCGGCTGCGGCGGCCGGGCATGCACTTCATTCGACAGCGCGAGGCGCCCGGGTTGATCGGGAGGAAGCAATGACATCTGCGGCTCTCGATTCGTTGCGACTCGCAACAACAGGGCTGCAGTATGCCGCGACCCGTGGTCGATGCGGCGGCGCCACGCGTTGTGTCGATCAACGCTTGCAGTTTCCGGCGAGCCAGCGAGTTGAGTCCCTTGACGAACTTGTCGGGCAGTTCACGAACACCAGCCGCGGCAGCGGCCATCGTGTGGGCTTCGCGTGGCCGATGTGCTGACACCACTGGTTCCCGACGTTTCTGACACACCCTCCGCTGATCGACAATCGAGCGCATGGCCAAACCTGTTCCTCGTCTGACGCCAGATGACATCCAGCGCATCATCGCGACCGCCTGGGACGACAGACCACCGTTTGACGCGGTGTTGCGCAGTCATGGGCTGTCGCACGGGCAGGTGGTTGCCTTGCTGAAGCGGGAGTTGACGCCGAATGCCTACAAGGTCTGGACAGCACGTACGAAGTCCGCGAGCGGTTCGCCTGCACGCACTGCGAAGCGATGACGGGGAGCGGGCCCGCTGATGGCTGCGCCACCGTTGACCCACCACGAGATCCTCGTACTGGTCGCACCGTTCACCGCGCGCAGTCGGCACGTGGATCTGGCCGCGAGCGACCGGCTCGAACGGCGTCTGGTGTTCAAGTCAATCAGCCATTCCGGCGAAGGCGAAAGCCTCCCCGATCTGAGCGAAACTCTGGTGCTCGAAACCGGATCGGTCAAGGCCTTCAGGCTCACCCGCCATCTGGTGCTCCCATGCGGCCTGGAAGCGACGCTGTACTCCGAAGGCGCTCACCCCGGCGAGCTGCTGGCACAGATCGAGGCCGTCCCCTTGCGCCGGCAATTGCACTCGCAACAGGGATTCGTGATCGCTGAAAATCATCGGCTTGACGCGTCTGAGCGGCCAGGCAGCAGTGCACAAGCGACGACGGCATCGATGATCCTGACGCACGCCGTCGCAAAGGTCGGCGCATTCACGATCTCGATGAA
>CANHOE010000186.1 GCA_947462175.1 Burkholderiales bacterium
CTTCACCTACCAGCACTCCACCGAGAGAACCAAGGCCCTCGATCGCTGGAACCACCACTACAACTGGCACCGCCCCCATCAAGGCATCGGTGGCGCCGTGCCCATGTCCAGACTCATCTCGTCAAGAAACAACCTCTTGACTCTTCACACCTAGTTCGTCGACAGACGTATCTCTTCAAACCTCGGGAGAAATTTGTGCAACAGACCCTTCGCAGCGCAATCCGAAAGCTCATTCGCCCGGCAAAAAAAGAGCTGTCTGGCCTTACCGAGAATGAACGTCATCTCGTCACGCGCATTCGCGCTGCGAAGCTGACTTACCTCTCAGACAGCAAGCTGGCAAGCTTGGCGCAAACCTGCCGTCGGATCGAAGCAGAGCAAGTGCCAGGCGAATTCATTGAGGCAGGCTGCGCCCTCGGTGGCTCAGCGATTTTGATCGCGAGTGTCAAGGCAGCAACCCGACCGTTTGCGGTCTACGACGTGTTCGGGATGATCCCGGCGCCGACTCAAGAAGACACGCCGGACGTGCACGAACGCTACCGACACATCGTAGAGGGAAAGTCAGTCGGGATCGATGGCAACCCGTACTACGGATACGAGCCTGATCTCTACGAAGTTGTGCAAGGCAACCTGAGGCGCTTCGGTGTCGACATCGCAGCTCATCAGGTGCGGCTGATCAAAGGCCTGTTGCAGGAAACCTTGCAACCTACCGGTTCGATAGCCTTTGCCCACATTGATGTGGATTGGTACGACCCCGTCAAGGTTTGTCTGGAACGGCTTTTCCCGCGGCTGTCTGTCGGCGGGAGCATCGTTCTTGACGACTATCACGACTGGGGCGGATGCCGGAAAGCCACCGATGAATATCTAAGAACTGTGAGTGGCCAGTTTTCACTCGACGACACAGCAGGATCGATGAAGATAACCAAGTCTTCGTGATTAATAATATTTCGATAAGCGAACCGGTTTTCTAAAGTTCGCAGCCAATAGACCCTTGGCAATTTCCCAATGCATTCGAGCCCGGTCAGGTCGTCGACGGATCGCAGCAAGGGCAGCCCGCAATACACGCTCGATGATTCGGTGGGGTCCTAACCACCTGCGGTCTGCAAAGTAGGCGATCGCGATTTCCTCGTTGATCGTCTTCAAAACATTGACGTTGGGGTTCAGATAGAGCACCCGTGGGTGCTTGATGCGCAAGGTGCTGCCCTGCCGTTCGCGCAGAAACCAGCCCGCCCATTCCTGATCTTCCGCAGAAAAAACTTCTGCGCGAAAGGGTCGTTCAAGCGCCGTTAGCCGCGGCAGCATGGCGCAGGCGTTGGACAGTCCGTTGTGCCCATCGAACAAGGTCTTGTCGACTCTGAACGCCTCGGCAACGCTATCTTCGGCGGGTATCCAGTAAACAACCTCCGCGGCGGCATCTTGCGCGCGAGCGCATCCTTCGTCTATGAGCCGAGGGTCGTCAAGGACCACATGTGAACTGATCAGCAGCACATGGGCAGCCGTCGCCGCGGCCAGTCCGACATTGATGGCGACCGAAAAATTGAATGCCGGCTCAGGGTAAGGAACGACGGTATCGCCGAGCTGAGTCAAGCGAACTAGGCAGGCCGCATCGCCCGACGAATCGACAAAGATGATGCGTCGGGGCGGAATGGTCTGACGTCGCAGCGCTGCAACCGCACGCTCGAGCGTGGCATCGTGGCGATCAGTCCGAATGACCGCGTCGTAGTTGGCGAAGTTCATGTCGCAGGCGCGGGTTTCAATTCGCATTGATCACTGCTGAGCCGAGGCCGCCGCGGGCCCAAGCTCGTTGAGCAAGGCAAGAACCTCTCTTTGTGCGGCTTCTGCGGTAGCCACCCTTCGAACCAGCGGATCGCCGTCATGCCAGCAGTCGATGAACTCACCGAGCTTGCCGTAGTTGTTGTCGAGCACAACGTGCGGGATCCCCAGCATCATGCAAATGATGTGGGCGTGCAGCCGATCAGTAACGACAACCCGTCCGCGCGACAGCATCTCGACCCCGCGCGAGACCCGTTCGTTGGCCAGCGCACGAAAGGCGATGCGCTTGGCCTGCTGCACCCTGCCAAAGTTACCCAACCAGGACTTGCCCAGCCGCTTCATCAGCGAAGTCATTCGCATCAGTGAGGTGACGTCTTCTTCGAGCCAGTCGACAACCATCACGCTGTGGCCCGATAGCGAGAACGAGTGCAGACCGCGACCCTGCGCCTCCTTATCGGTGCGCGCAAGCACCAGCACATCCACAGACGACGGCATGCGGTGCAAGCTGCCGTGAAGCAGCAGCGCCGAGTCAGGGCACAGCAGAGCCGACACGTTCAGCTGCTCGCGGGCCAGCGACTCGCTGCGGCGGTCTCTGACCATCAGCAGGAAATCCGGATGGGCCGAAAGTCGTCGGCGTGTTCGCGACAACACCGCTTCGTCGTTGAAGTGCAGGCTTTGAGGCAACTGCACCACTCGGAAGTCAGGGAAACGTTGCACCACCGTTTCTCGAAACGCCTGGTAGCGAGGCCAAACGGTGCCGAAGTTACCTCCACCGTGCAAAAGGATTTGCCCGAACGACATGCGCCTGCGCAGCACCGCCTCGCTGAAGGAATCCACGTCGCAGACATAGCGCAAGTCGCATTCAGCCTCACGCAAGGCCACCACCTCGCCTGCCCAGATCGCGCTGTCACCGACGTTGCTGTGGTCAGGGAAGTCGAGCAGCGCCGTGGGGAGCCCTGGCACCAGCGCCTGCTTATACCCATCACGAATCGATGCCATCACCTCCCGCGCACGAGGACTGGTAACCGGTAATTGCATCACTCTCAAGTCTCCAAGTTCTTCAACAGCCCTGGCGCACGCGCCGCCTTCACCATCCCCAGCACTTCAGTCACCGCGGAATATGCCTCGGTGCGGAACAAGCTGACGATCGACAGCGCGTACACACCCACCCCGACACCTAGCGTGCACAGCAATCGCGCCGCCGAAGACCAGTGCGCAAGTTCGGCGCCACATGCCCATGCCGCAATCGCTGCCAGCGCGCTGGAAGCGGCTGCAGGCCAAAGCGCCCGCGCGTAACGCGCAATAGACATGCCGCAGGCTTCGCGCAACAAGTACAAATTGACGGGGTAGACGAGAAAGCCGCGTATCACGAAGGCAGCAGCGACTGCAACGGCGCCGAAGGGCACTGCAATGAGGAAACCAATCGTGTTGCCAACTGCATTCAGTACACCCAACCAGAACAACTGCTTGGCACGACCGCTGGCCATCAGCAAGGGCGCATTGAAGTAGCTGACAGAAAACAGGATGCCTCCGATGGCGAACACCGACAACACGGGCCCAGAAGCGCGCCACTTGTCACCGAAGACAACGGCGGTCATGTCAATCGCTGTCGCAGACATGAGTGCAAACGCAGGGAACGTCAACAGAGAAGTGCAGCTGACCAACCGCAACAGGATCTCTGCCGCCCGCCCCGGCTGGTTGCTGAACCGACTGAAGATCGGCAGAGAAACCTGATTCACTGCAGAAAACAACACCTCGAGCACGATTTGGTAGATGCGCTGGCCGGTCGAATACAAACCCAGCGCGGTGGCCCCTAGTCGGGCGCCGATCAGCAGTGCGTCCAGTCGCTGGTTCACGATATCGAGCAAGCGCATGCCGATCACTGGCCTGCTCTTGCGCAGCAACCCTAGCCATGCCTCGGCCTTGAACTGCAAACGAGGTTTCCATGGTGACAGCCATACAAGCAGCGCCGAAATCAGCGCGCCCTCGACCAAGGCCTTGGCGACCAGCGCCCAATAGGCCCAGCCGGCCACAGCACATGCGATGCCAGTTGCCGCACCTGCGGCGTTTCCCACCAGAAAGGCAATCGCAATCGAGCGATGAAGAAAGCGCGCTTTGAGCAGCGCCAATTGAATTGCAGACGTGGCAGACAGGACGACGGTGATCGACAGCACAGGAAGCAAGGCACCAAGGTAGCCTTTGCCAGTCCACTGCACCAGCGCCGGGGTTGCGATGACGATGCCGGCACACACCAGCAACGACGCAACCACAGTCGCCCACCATGCTGAGTCCAGAGTGATCTCGTCGTGATTCACCGTCCCCTCGACGATGGTCGTCATGCCCTGGTCGACCAGCGTGGAGAGGCAGGCCACGATGGTCGCTGCAAACGCGATCACGCCGAGGTCAGACGGCTCCAGCAGCCGCGCAATGATGATGAAGTGCAGCAGAGTGATGATGCGTACGCCCCAGGCTTGCGCCAGTGACCACAGCACACCGATGAAAGCGGCACCCTTCAGACCGACCGAGGCGGGAGGCACCACGCTCAGGCCTGCTTGCCAGCTGGCGAAGGTAGATCGAGCTGACGGGTAGACGCTTGCGGCGGCATCGACATCGCGGGCACGCTGATCAGCTGCCGGCCGCGAAAAAGCTGCAAAGCAGCGTTTTTCACGGTGTGTCTCTCGTGCCGATCGGGACGACAGGACACCCAGCGTTTGGCGGCTCGGCTAAGCAGCCCTATCGGAGACCGATCAATAAACACGCCGCGCCAGCGAAGTTCGTCTCTGGCGTGTTCCCACATACCACCGCTTTTCGCCAGCACTACACACATTGCGTCGTAATGGTGCGCATAGCTGTCTGCACCATCGACACGCAGCAACGTGGTGCCGTGGCTGCAAAACGGCACCGGGTCGAAGGGGGGAAGGCCAGCGCGTCGCGAAATCAGGCCTGCGAGGTGGCGCGATATTTCAGCTGACACCACCAGCTGATCGCGGAACTTCTGCCGGCTGACGCCTCCGGCGTGGTGGCGATAGCGCAGCAGGTCGCTACTGGCATTGGCCGTTCTACCTTCGGCTGCCAGTTCGGCAAACAGCAGGTAGTCCTCAGCCAGCGCGGGCACGTGGATGTCGGCAGCAGCATCGGAGCGGGCGTACAGCGAACGGCCGTAGCGGATATGACGCTCAGCCACGGCGGCGCTTTTGAAGCATACCGTGGGGTGCACGAACGGATTACGAAACAGCGAAACCCTTCCCAAGACCTTTGGGTCCGTCGGCGTATCAAGGCGGTCGATTCGACGGCCAGCCGCGTCAATCACCACTGCCTGCCCGCCAACGAGCACAAGGTCGGGCGAGAACCGAAATTCAGCTTCTGTCAACGCCATTCGCTCGGGTAGAGACTCATCGTCGGCATCCATGCGCATCGCGTAGGGGGCCTCTACAAGCGCCAAACCCTCGTTGAGCAAACCTGCCAGGCCAGGGACCGCCGGAAAGGAATGCATCTGAATGCGAGGGTCCAGTCGCGCCATCTGCTGCACGATGTCGCAGGTTCGGTCGGTTGAGCCATGGTCCAGCACCAGCAGCCGCCAATCCTTGACGGTTTGCTGCTGGATGCTACGCACGGCCAGCTCCAGATAAGCCTCACCGTTTTTCACGGGCATCAGGACGTCGAACAATGGCATGGAGTCAGTCTGGTTTTGAACTTGCAATGAGAAAGTCGATGCGCGTCACGACCTACTGGCCCGCGACGCTATTGATCCGATATGTCTCCGATTCGGCACCTCTCAGCGCTGTAACGCGGGAGCCGGCGGTTCCACCGCCACCAGATCGCCGCGAACCGACGACGGGGCGGCCGTTCCGCCGCTGCTTGCGATGAGCGAGACGCCACGTTGCCCTTCAGGCCAACGGAACTCGACCGCCTTGCCATCGATCAGTTCGCCGCTGTCGTACAGCTTGGCTTGGAACGA
>CANHOE010000187.1 GCA_947462175.1 Burkholderiales bacterium
GCCCCCTGGCCCAGCACCCGGCGCAGTTCGAATCGGCTCAGTCGCTGGGGCGTGATCGCATCACCCGTCATCACACCCATGGCAGTACCACCCGACGAAAGCTGAGAGCGACGCCTCGGGCGGCCGCGGACACGGTGAGCGTGCGGGCCATCATGTCAGTTGGCGACGACGGTAGGGCCTTCAGTCACAGGCGGAATCTCCTCGCGCGGCGCGGCCGTCTGGATCGGCTCACCGGTGCGCAGGGCATCGCGAGCCGCCGCCAGGGCCTCCTGCACGAGCTTTGGCGTCAAACTGAGACTTCGTGCATAGCGCACCCCGACCGATTGGCGCGCGGCACCGCCGCGCACAGCCTTGGTCGTCGCAGCAGACGAGTCGCCTGTCTCTGCAGACGGGCCCGCGGCAGCGTCGACCGCCTCGTTGGCAGCGCTCGCGGTGATGCGCAGCACGTCGATGTCGCTGTCCGGCGTGCGCACCGGCAGGTCGGCCGGGAGACGGCGAATCATGTGCAGCATCTCGTCGCCGAGGCCCCAATGGCGAGCCACCGCCGCGCCGATCGCTTCGATGTCGACGCCAAGCACGGCAAACGAGGCGTCCGATTCACTCCAACCCGGTGTGGGCGCAGTGCCCTTCGGCGCATCGGCCGGCGGTGGCAGGCTGCGCATCAACACACGGATTTGCTCGTACTCGTCCGGAAAGTGGTACTGCGCCAGCAGACGCCCGAGGTTCTGCAGCACCGTCACCAGGTACACCACCTCGGCGTCGTAGCCCGCTGGACGCAGGGCCTGCGCGGTGTAGCCCGCCAGACGGACACGATCCATCAAGGCACGCAAGGCCTGGGCGCCTGTTTCCGAGAGCGGGCCAGGCCACTGCCTCAGGCCATTGGCGGCCTGTCGAACGCCGTTCAAGCCAATCAACGCGATCGCCCGGCGGATGGTCAGCACCGGCGCCGATCCTGACGCTTGCAGTCCCTGCACATGCGCCGAGTTGACCTCGCGCAACAGCTCGAAGGTCAATGCCATGTCGCGCAGGATGTGCCGCGAGATTTCTTCGGTGTGGTGACCATCCATGGCCGCCAGACGCTCGACGCGGCCGCTCATGCCAGCCAATGCCGGCAAGGCACCCACGGTGCGAAGGCGGTCCAGCATCAGTTCGAGCGGACCGTCGCGGCCCAGCGCCTCGGCCTCCAGCCAGCCTTGCAGCGCGCGCAGGAAGGTACGCGCGCTGAGGTAGCGTTGCCTGGCCTGCCCTGCCGTGCTGCGGTTGGCGATGGCGCGCAGGGCCTCGGGAATCGGATGCACCGTGTTCCACGGCAGGCGAACCAGCTCGCGACCGAAGGGCGGCAGGCGGCGCAGGGCTTTCGAGACGTCGGGTTCGTCGAGAACTGCGGCGCCGCTCAGCAGCTGATGCAGCAGCAGGCCGCAGGCCAGGACATCGCGTTCGGCAGCCTCTCGTTGGGCGCGCAGAGCATCGGCTTCGACCAGCGTAGCGTGATCGACACCGCGCTTGGCTGGGTCGATCGTTGGTGTCCCTTGATTGCTCGAGGTGGCCAGGGCCATGACCTGGATGTGACCCGACTCGCTGATCTGCAGGCTGTGCAGTTGCAGATCATGGTGAGCCGCGCCGGATTCGTGTGCAAACGCGAGGCCTTCCAGGACTTCGCAGACCCAGCGCACGACCTCGATCGGCGACGGGTTCGGGTGTTCAGTGAGCCATTCGCCCAGCGTGACGCCACGGGCACGATCGGCGGCCAGATACGGCCACTGTTCCTGGATGTCGACCTCGACACCCCGCACCAGATTCGGGTGGTCGAGCCGAGCGGCCTGTTTCACCTGCGTCAGCCAGCGTTCAAGCGCGGCCGCGTCGACGGGCTGCACCCTGGGCAGGGTCAGCATCAGTTGCTGCTGGAGCTGAGGATCGAGGACCAGCCAGACCATGCTGCCGTCGCTCTTGCCCAGCAGCTTCAATAACTCGAAGCGGCCGAAAGTGCGGCCGAGAGAGCTCGGTCGTGTGTTGGCCGGGGAAGACGCCGCGTCGGTCATGTTCAGGGTTGTCGGATGTTCCCTATTGGAAACGCCCTCCCGCCCGCGCCAAGCCGTGAAATCGTGGACGTTTGCGGTGCATTTGCCCAGCAATGGCGCCGCGAAGTACCCGTGGCAAGGCTGGCGGCAGCTCAGTCCAGCTCGATCAACTCGCCGCCGCCGGTGATGAAACCGCCACGAACCACTGCGCCTGGCTGCAATCGCAGCACTGCACGCTGGTAGCGCGCCAGCTGCTGGCGGTAGACGTCGAGTTGATGGGGGGCGTGGCTGAGCTTGTAGTCCAGCACCCACCAGGTCTCGGCCTCGCCATCAACCGCCCGGCGATGCACAAGGCGGTCGATGCGCAGCAACTCACCAGCGTCGACCACGGAGACTTCGTTGGCCGCCCAGATCAGCTGGTGCACATCGAAAAAGGGCCGGCAGGTCGGGCTGCCGAAGATTGCTCTGACCACCCGCTGCACGGCGGCGGCATCGGCATCAAACTCCCGAGCCGCAGCGATGCACAGCGCGTCCAATGCGATGTGGCCCGGAGCGTCCGGGCGCGCAGCCCATTCCAGCGCGCGGTGTACCGCCCGGCCAAGAAGGCTGGCTTCGCTGTCGTTGTTCGGGATGTCGTGCTCGGCTCGCGCGGTAGCCGTGGCGGATGGCGGCGCGCGCCAGATCGGTAGCACCTGGACCCGAGCTGGCGGGAGGTCCGCTCCGTGATCCATCGGGCCCGTCAACGCCGGAAGCCAGGCCTTCGCATGCGGCTCCAGCCGATGCCACCACGACGGCAACGCCACCTTGCCATGCGGCTCGGTGGCGCTGATCACCAGCCGGTGCTTCGCGCGGGTCATCGCGACATACAGGCCATTGAGCTCCTCGCGACGCCGCGCCGCCTGCTCCTCCGCGAACAGCGCCGCCAGCAGCGGCGGGCACCTGGACTCGGCGTAGACAAAGGCACAGGTCAAGGGATGCTCGGAATGCACCGGCCAGTGGACCAGCAGCGACGCACTTTCGGCTCTTGGTGGCTCGGGCTGCGTGTCCATCACGAACACGACCTCGGCCTCCAGCCCCTTGGCGCCGTGAATCGTCAGCAACTGCACCGCATCAGGCTGCGCGGGCATGGTGATGGTCAGGCGACGGCGGCGCAGCGCCCGCACAAAGCTGTAGGGCGTGGCGCCGCGCGCGCCATCGAGCGTCAGCGATTGCATCAGCAAGGCCTCGATCGCGGCCTGCGCTGCCGGGCGGCGCGCTGGCGGCACAGCGGCCAATGTGCGGGCCATCACGTCGCCTTCGCCCACGATGCGGTCGAGCAGGTCGTGCGGCGGCAGCACCCAGGCAGCTTGCTGCCAGGATGCGAGCCGTTCGCGCGCACGTCGCAAGGCATCGCTCGGTGCAGGCAGGCTGTGCAGCGCATGCCACCAGCCGAGTGGATCGCTGCGCCGACGTGGCGAGTTATCACGCGCCAGGGGTTGATGCTGAGTTTGATCTTCCACTCGCAGACCAGCGGGAGTGGCTTCGGGGGCGGCTGGGGCGGCGACTTCGGCCACCGCACTCGCCAAACGCACCAGGTCGTCGTCGCTGCAGCCGAAGATCGGGCTCTTGAGTGCTTGCGCCAGCGAGAGCGCATGGCCGGGCGAGGCCAGCACGTCCAGGACGGCAATCAGATCGCGCACCTCGGGCGCCTCCAGCAGCAAAGCCTCCTCGACCGCCGCGCAAGGCACGCCGCGTGCCGCCAGCGATGACGCAAGCAGCCGCAGCGACTCGCGCTTGCGGCACAGAACCTGAACCTCGCCCGGAGGCACTCCGCCTGTCAGCACCTCTTGCACCGCCGCTGCGACCCCATCGGCTTCCTGCTGACGCAGTCGCTGCTCAGGTTCGACGCGAGGCATGGTCAGCGTGTCGCGCCAGGTGTCATCGACCTCGACTCCATGGCGTTCTTTGGGTTCGCGCAGCACCAACGGCAGGCGGCTCACGCCCGCAACGGGCACCGGGCTCAGCGAGGTGGAGTGCGATCGAAAGCCGGCGAACTGGCCTTCACCTTGGGCCTGCTCGAACACCGTGTTCAAGACCGCCAGCACCTCCGGCGCGTTGCGCCGCGTGTGGTCGCAGCTGAGCACGCTGCCATCCAGACCTTGCTTGACGAAATCGCGCGCCGCCTCGAATACCTTGGGTTCAGCGCGACGGAAGCGGTAGATGCTCTGCTTCGGGTCACCCACGATGAACACGCTGGGCGGTCGCTGACCACTGGCACCGCCGCCCGCACCCGCATAACCCGACAGCCAGGCCGCGAGCGCATGCCACTGCAGAGGGCTGGTGTCCTGGAACTCGTCGATCAGCAGATGCCGCACCCGCGCATCGAGCCGCTCCTGCACCCAGCCCGACAGCGCCGAATCGCCGAGCAGGGCGACCGCACAGCGTTCGAGGTCGGCCATCTCGACCAATCCCCGAGATCGCTTGTAAGCCGCCAGCTCAGCGAACAAGGCTCGCGAGAGTCGCACCATCTGCAGGTGCTCGTCATGCGCCTCGCGCTGCGCCACGGCCGCGCGCAGCGCGGTGAGCACATCGATCGCAGCCTGCTGTTCGACGCTGTCGCCGAGACCCTTGCGCGGCGTGTCGGTCTTGGTGAACAGCGCCGACCACAGCGCATCGAACACGGCCTCGGTCGACGAAGCCTCCGTCGTCAGTGCCGCCTCGATGGCGCGCGCCGCATCAGCAGCCTTCTTGCCGCCCACACCCAGGGTGGAAGCACAGCGTTGCAGCGTTTGCCTCAAGTCGGAGGACTGCACCCACTGCGTCGGGTGGGCCGCGGGATCGACCTCTGGCCAGGGGGCTGCCGGCGGCTCGACGCTGGATTCGAGCGTGCCCGCCGCATCGGCGAGTTCGATCTCGACGCGCTTGGCCCAGGCCGCATCCAGCCATTTGCGCAACTGCGAACGCCCGCGATGCTGCACCAGGTGGTGGTAATCGGCCCGCAGCACCTCATCGGCGACCACCGCCGCGTGAAAGCGTCGGTACACCTCGCTTTCATGGTCAGCGATGTCTTCGATGATCTGCGCGTCGCGCTGCAAGCCCAGCTCCATCAGCAGGTCGAGCGGTGCCGCTTTCAGCAACTGCGAAAACCAGGCGTGGAAGGTGCGGATCTCGACCGACCTGCCCGCTTGCTGCAGCCGCTGTTGCAGGCCAGCCAGCGTGGGCACCAGTGCCTGAGCTGTGGCGGCATCGAGGCCCCGCTGCTGCAAGGCCAGGGTGCGATCGGCGTCAGTGCCCAGATCAGCAGAGAAGGCCGTCAGCCAATCGTTCAGGCGCTCGCGCATTTCGCCAGCCGCCTTGCGGGTGAAGGTGATCGCGAGAATTTCCTGAGGCTCGGCGCCCTCCAACAGCGCACGCAGGATGCGCGAGACCAGCATCCAGGTCTTGCCGGCACCGGCGCAAGCTTCCACGACCACATGGCGGCGCGGATCGCAAGCGATGGCATAGAACGCATCGGCGCCAACCAGCACACCGTCGACGCGGTACGCAGGCTGTGCCAAGGTAGTCGGCGCGTTCAATGCGATGCGCCCGCGGCCGGAACGTCGGCCCACTGATCACGCCGACACAGACCGCGCGCATCACAGTGCTCGCAGGCGTTGCCCTCACCCAGCGCGGGCAGTGCTGCACCGTCACGCAAGCGGGCCAGATCGTGGCCCAGGCCTTCAACCA
>CANHOE010000188.1 GCA_947462175.1 Burkholderiales bacterium
CACCCGGAGAATGTCGAAGCGCCGCTGTTGCGGGCGTCGGTCAACGCGATCGTGCAGACCGAGGCGCAGGCCCGTTCGCTGGGCGAGCAGGCGGCTGCGGTCTTGCGCGAGGCCGGTGCGGCGGCCTACCTGAGTGCGGTGGGCAGCGCCTGAACCCGCGCGAAGCGTCGGCAGACATTCTGCTCCCACGCCGCGGCATGGCCGCCTGAAGGATCGGTTCCGATGCGTGTCATCGTCACCCGTCCGGCCGCGCAGGCGTCGCCTTGGGTGCAGTCCCTTGAACAGCACGGTCTCGCGGCACAAGCATTGCCGCTGATGGAGATCGCCCCGGCGCTCGAAGCCACTGAGGTGACCAACGCCTGGCTGCGGCTCGGCGAGGCGCAGTTGGTGATGTTCGTCAGCACCAACGCTGTAGAGCACTTCTTTGCGTTGCGCCCGAGCACTGCCGCGTGGCCGACACACACCCAAGCTGGCTCGCCCGGCCCAGGCACGACACGCGCACTGCGCGATGCCGGAGTGCCGATGTCACAGATCGTCGAGCCGGCGCACGACAGCCCGCAGTTCGACTCAGAAGCCCTGTGGCAGGCCCTGCGCGTGCAGGACTGGCAAGGCAAATCAGTACAAATGGTGCGGGGCGACGGCGGACGCGACTGGCTGGCCGACACGCTGCGTGCGCATGGTGCGGACGTCGGCTTCGTGTCGGCCTACCGCCGAGTCCCACCGCGGTGGGACTCCGCAGCTCAGTCACAGCTCGCTGAGGCACTCGCGCTGCCCGCCGATCACCTGTGGCTCTTCAGCAGCTCCGAATCCATCAACCATCTGATGGCGCACCTGCGTCAATCGGCTGTGGCGCTGCCCTCAGGCGCCAGGGCGCTGGCCACGCACCCGCGCATTGCCGATCGCGCACAGGCCGCCGGTTTCGCGCCCGTGTGGCAGTCGCTGCCAACGGTCGTCGACGTGGTCGCCTGCATACAATCGATCGCACCTTGAACGACCACCCCGCCGCCGCCGTTTCAGCGGAATCTTCGCTGCCGCCGCCTGTGGCCGATCTGCCTTTCACCGACCTGACGCCGACACACCGCACCGCGCTGGGGTTCGACGTGCGCTGGTTGTATGCGCTGGCTGCCGTGCTGGCCGTGTTGGCTGGCGTCAGTCTGACCCTTGCCTGGAAGACGCAGCAACGCGTCCAGGCAATTGAGCAGGAAATGGTCCGGCGGCTCGATGAAGGCCGGCTGCAATCCAACGAGGCGCAATTGCTGTCCAAACAGTCGCATGACAGCGCGCTGGCCACTGCCGCCAAGGTTGCATTGCTCGAAGCACGCGTGGCCGAGGTGGCGATCCAGCGCAGCCAGCTGGAAGACCTGATGCAGTCACTGTCACGGTCACGTGACGAAAACATGCTGGTCGACATCGACGCGGGGATTCGCATCGCGATCCAGCAGACAGCCATCACCGGCAGCGCCGAACCCCTGGTCGCGATGCTCAAGCAGGCCGACGAGCGGCTGATGCGCTCTGGGCAGCCACGACTCGAAGGCGTCAGGCGCTCGATTGCGCGAGACCTCGACCGTGTGAAAGCCGTCGGCCTGATCGACATCCCGACACTGACGATCAAGCTTGACGAGGCAGCGCGAATGGTCGACGAACTGCCTCTTCTCGCGAACGCGCTGCCGCGGTCGGTCGTGGGCAAAGTCAAGCCTCCAGTGGCGCCCGCACCGGAGGCCGCCAGCGCGCCGAGCAGCGCAGCGTCGGCCCCGTCAGCGCCGTGGTGGCAAACCTGGAACGGCGGCTGGTCTGCAGTCACACAGCGCATGTGGAGCGAAGCCAAGTCCCTGATCCGCGTGACCCGAATCGACCACCCCGAGGCCATGCTGCTGGCACCAGACAACGCGTTCTTCGTGCGTGAGAACCTGAAGCTGCGCCTGCTGAACGCCCGCCTTGCGCTGCTGAGCCGTCAGTTCGAGACCACGCAAAGCGATCTGCAGCTGGTGCAGACCGCGCTTGACCGCTACTTCGATCGCAGTGCCCGCAGCACCGTTCTGCTCTCGCAGCTGCTGAACCAGGTGGCCGCGCAGTCGCGGGAGGTCAATGTGCCCAAGCCCGACGACACGCTGGCCGCAGTGGCCGCCGCGGCGGCCGGTCGCTGATCACCACCACGGGCTGCAGCGGCGATGCGCTCGGTGATCTGGTTCGTGCTGCTGTTCGGTGCCGCGGTGGTGGCGGCATCGACGCTGGGAGCCAACGACGGGCTGGTCAGCGTCTACGCAGGCACCTGGCGTTTCGACGTGTCGCTGAACCTTTTCCTGCTGGTGCTGGTCGGTGGGTGCTTTGCGATGGTCTCGCTGATCCATGCGGCCAACAGACTGATCGGGCTGCCCGAACGCGCCCGGCTGTGGCGCGTCGCGCGGCGCGAGCGGACCGCACAGGCCGCCTTGCGCGAATCGCTGGCGCAGTATTTCGCCGGCCGCTACAGCCGCGCGAAGTCGGCTGCGCAACATGCACTGGCGATCCAGGACGACACACCAGAGCTCAAGCGCGACGCTGAATTCAGCGTGCTCGGCTTGCTGCTGGCCGCCGGCAGCGCGCACCGGCTGCAAGACCGCAAACAGCGTGACGAACACCTGGCACGCGCATTCCAACTGGCGCAAGGACAAGCTTCTGCGCGCTCGGCAGCAGAAGGTGCCCGCCTGATGGCCGCTGAATGGGCAATCGACGATCGCGATGCCGAGCGCAGCCTTCAATTGCTGAGTGACCTGCCCCCCGGGGTGGTGCGTCGCACGCAGGCATTGCGCCTGAAGCTGCAGGCCGCGCGACTCGGGCAGCAACCTCATGAGGCGTTGAAAACCGCGCGTCTGCTGGTCAAGCACCAGGGTCTGTCGAAAGCCGCCAGCCAGGGTCTGCTGCGCTCGCTGGCCTTCGAGTGCCTGGACACGGCGTACGACATCGATCAGCTGAGGCGCACCTGGCAGTCGCTCGACGTGGTCGATCGCAGAGACAACTTCGTCGCGGCCCGTGCGGCCTTGCATGCGGCACAGTTCGGCGCGCCCGACGAGGCACGAAACTGGTTGCGCCCAGGATGGGAGCGCATCGGAGACACCACCGACGACGAACGTGCAGCGCTTTCGTTCGCGCTGGTCTGCGCGATCGACGGCATCGGCGCTGACTGGCTGCCGCGGCTCGAATCGGCCCAGACGACCTTCCCACGTGAAGCCGCCGTGGCCCATGCGGTCGGCACAGCGCTCGCCGAGAGGCAGCTCTGGGGCAAGGCACGGCAACTGCTCGAGGTGGCGGCAGCCGATGCCCACTTGCCCATTGCTGCGAAGCGCATGGCCTGGCTGACGCTGGCCCGTCTGGCCGAGAAAGAAGGCCAGTCAGACCGCGCCGCTACCAACTACAGAAACGCCGCAACTCTCTGAAGAAGCCGCTCTGCGCCTGCTATACTCGTGGGCGTTGCGGCTGTAGCTCAGCTGGATAGAGTACTTGGCTACGAACCAAGGGGTCGTGGGTTCGATTCCTGCCAGCCGCACCAGTTGAATCAAAGGGTTAGCTCTCACAAGGAGCTAGCCCTTTTTGTTTGGCGTGGGCCGGGATACCGCTTGGGATACCAACCCTTGTCACACCGCGCTGAGCAGCCGAGAGTGATCAGCATGGCGCCGTGCCGACAACAGATCTCATGCGGGGGTTGGCATTACCCAACCGTCGTCATTGCCCCACTTCGCCGGCTCCCTTAGCTCGGAGTACGAGCACAAGTAGCCACAGATTCCACTGATGATCTTGGCGCTTTCCTTGTCGCGGAAGAGATCGGCAAGGATGAAGCTGTACGACTTGCCATCGAGCGCGGCTTCCAAGGCCTTGTCGCCTTCGAGCGCGTCGAGGTACTTCAGGAACAGCAGCCAGGACGGCTGCTCGGTGTAGCCCAGCTCGCTGGTGCAGCCCGCGTCCTTGCGCAGGATGTCATCGATGTTCTTGAAGGTTTGCTCGAACACGCTGCGGTCGTCTTGCTGGCAAGGAAAGGCGTGCCAGTCCGGACGAGCTTTGCGCCGTTCAAGGACCCGTCGTCAGCAGCCGGTCGTAGAGCGACAGATACGCCTTCACGATGGCAGGCTTGCTGAAATTCGCCTGCAGGTAGTGCTGGCCAGCCTCGCCAAATGCAGCGCGCTGCGCCGGTGTGGCGACCAACATGTCCTTGATGCGCTCAGCCAAGTCAGGTGGGTCCTGGATCGGCGAGAGCAGCCCGGTGCGGCCGTCGTCGATCAGCTCGGTCGCGCCGGGGGTGCGTGTGCTGACCACCGGCAGGCCGTGGTTCCAGGCTTCCAGAATCACGTTGCCCAGCGTTTCCTTGCGCGACGGGCAGATGAACACATTGGCGAGGCTGTAAAAGGCGTCGGGCGGGTCCTGCCAGCCCAGCCAGCGCACACGGCTTTCCAGCTTCAATTGCGCCGTGAGGGATTTCAGCTCGGCATCCAGCGGTCCGGTGCCGGCGATCAACAGCACCCACGGGCGGCCGTTGATCTCGCGGGGGAGCAGCGCAGCAGCCTTCAACAGGTCGTCGAAGCCCTTGATGTCGATCAGCCGGCCCAGCGTGAACAGCACCCAGGCGTCTTTGGGAATGGCCCACTCAGCGCGCAAGGCCTCGACCCGCTGCGGCGAAGCCACGACCGGGTCGGGCACGAAGTTGCCGATGTGGAACACCCGCGCGGCCGGCAGGCCGGACTGCACCAGGTAATCGCACAGTCCCTTGGTGTTACCGACCCAGGCATGCGCATGGCGGTAGTAGCCGTCGATCTTGTAGTAACCGCCGAGCCGGGCGATGTGAACGGCACGGGTCTTGGCGGGCAACCGGGTCAGCCGGGTAGCGCGGCCCATGTAGGTCTGCACGATGCAGGGCTCGCGCTGCGCAACCAGCGAGCGCAGTCGCCACACCGTCCAGGCGTCGAAACTGTTGGTAAACGGGAAGTGGACCTGTGGCACGTCGTCGTTGGCCAGGGCCTGCGCCACGGGGCTGCCTACGCGGTTGATCGCGGTCACGCCCTGCCCCGCTTCGCGCAGGGCCCGGATCAGGCGCACATAGAACTGATCCGCCCCGCCGAACTGCCGCCCCCCCAGCACGTGGATGGAGGCCGGGTGATCAGGCATAGCGGTCTTTGCGTCGGTTCTTGACGAGCAACTTCCAGGCGAAGCCGAACAGGTCGTCGCCATAAGCAATCGCCTTGCGCGGAATCTCGAAGCGGTTGGGTGCCGTGTTGGCGGTCCCGCGGCTGCAGGTGAGCGCGGCCTGGTAGCCGGCCTGGGCCACCGCGTCGCGCACGGCGGGGTTGTAGTCGCCATAGGGATAGGCGAAAAAATCCACCGCCTCGCCCAGCGACTGCTCCAGTGCAGCCTTGCTGTCGGTGATCTCGCGCCGGGCTTCGGTGGCACCGAGCTGGCTCAGGCGCGGATGGCTGACGGTGTGCGAGCCGATCTCGACCCGGGCGGCGCGCAGCGCCCGCAGTTGCTGTGCCGACATCAGCAGCGAGTCTTGCCCGCCGTTGCTCAGCCAGCGTGCCGGCTGACCCAACAGGCCGGACACGGCGAACAGCACCGACGGGTACCCGTATTCCGCCATCACGGGCAAGGCATGTTCTGCAAAGTTTTCGTAGCCGTCGTCGAAGCTGAGTACGACCGAGCGGCCTGCCAGGAGCTGGCCTTCGAA
>CANHOE010000189.1 GCA_947462175.1 Burkholderiales bacterium
CGCGGCCTTGCGCTGATGGGGGCAGCACCCGACCGAATCGGCTACGTGGTGCCCGACCGTGCGGTACACGGCTACGGACTCACGCCCACCATCGTCGACCTCGCGCTGGCCCAGGGCGCGCAAGTGCTGCTCACCGTGGACAACGGTGTCGCGAGCCTCGCAGGCGTGGCTCACGCGCGAGCACACGGACTGGTCGTCATCGTGACCGACCACCACCTGCCGGCGCAGGTGGACGGCGAGATCGTGCTGCCCGACGCGCAGGTCATCGTCAACCCGAACCAGCCGGGCTGCGGCTTCGCCAGCAAGCACCTGGCCGGCGTCGGCGTGATCTTCTATGTGCTGCTGGCACTGCGCAGCGAGCTGCGGTCGCGAGGCGTCTATGCCGATGCGGCAAATGGAAACGCCTCGGCACCCGCCCAGCCCAAGCTCGATGCGCTGCTCGACCTGGTGGCGCTCGGTACCGTCGCTGATGTGGTGCGGCTCGACGCCAACAACCGGCGGCTGGTGGCACAGGGCCTGAAGCGCATCCGCGCCGGCCGCATGCAACCTGGCATCGCGGCGCTGTTCGCAGCCGCCGGGCGTGATGCATCGCGCGCGGCCGGTTTCGACTTCGGCTTCGCGCTCGGCCCGCGCATCAATGCAGCCGGCCGGCTGTCGGACATGACACTCGGCATCGAGTGTCTGCTGACCGATGACCCGGCGCGCGCTGCTCAACTGGCACAGCAGCTCGATGCGATCAACCGCGAACGGCGCCAGGTCGAATCCGGCATGCGCGAGCAGGCGGAGTCCTTGCTGGCCGGCTTGCTGCAACAGCACCGTGATCCGCAAAGCATTCCGCCCGCGTTCGCCATCTACGACCGCGGCTTCCACGAAGGCGTGGTCGGCATCGTCGCGTCTCGCCTGAAAGAGCAGGTGCACCGCCCGACCTTCGTCTTCGCGCGGGGGCAGGACGGACTGCTGAAAGGCTCGGGGCGCTCCATCGAGGGGTTCCACCTGCGTGATGCGCTGGACCTCGTCAGCAAGCGCCACCCGGGCGTGCTGAAGAAGTTCGGCGGGCATGCCATGGCGGCTGGCTGCACGCTCGATGAGGCCGATTTCGCGATCTTCCAGACGGCGTTCCAACAGGTTGCGCGCGAAGGGCTGGACGCCTCGACGCTGGAGCGGCGTTTGCTCAGCGACGGACCCTTGGGCATCGAGCACTTCACCATCGACACCGTGCAGTCACTGAACGCCCAGGTGTGGGGGCCGTCGTTCGAGCCGCCGCTGTTCAGCGATGAGGTCGAAGTGGTCAACCAGCGGCTGGTCGGCGAGAAGCACCTGAAGCTGAGCATCAAGCACGGGGGCACACTGCGCGACGCGATCTGGTTCGGCCGAGTGGATCCGCTGCCGCCGCACGTGACACTCGCCTACCGGCTGAGCGTCGATGAGTACAACGGCCGCCGGCGGCTGCAGATGATCGTCGAGTCCGCGCAGGCAGTGGGTGCATGAACCGACGTCACCAGGACACCCCGTGGCAGGAACCTGAAACACTTGGCAACGGAAAATCGCAGGCAGGCCTCGGCGCCGCCGGCATACTCTCGTCGAGCCGCCAGGAGCCTCCATGTCGCACGCTGCGATACCCGATCCCCCGGTCCCCGCGCCCGCCGACAACCATCGCCGCCAACTGATCAACGCCGCGTGGCAGCTGGCCGCTCTGGCTGCTTGCAGCACCAGTGTGCTGGCAGGCATGGCGGCGTGTGGAGGCGGAGGGGGCGGCTCGGACAGCGCCGCGCCGGCGCCTCCTCCGGCAGGCGCGCCACGTGCCGTTGTGTTGATGAGCGGGCTGTCGTCTCCCTGGGGCTTCGCCTTCTTGCCCGACAATCGAATTGTGGTGACGCAAAAGAGCGGCACCATGGTCATCATCAGCGCCGACGGCAGCACGAAATCGGCGCCCCTGAGCGGCGTACCAGCGGTGGCATCGGCCGGTCAAGGCGGCCTGCTCGATGTGGCGATCGACCCCGATTTCGAGACCGATCCGTGGGTGTACTGGACTTACGCCGAGGCTGGTAGCGGCGGCAGCGGGACCGCAGTGGCGCGGGGGCACTTGTCAGGCACCGCACTGGTGGACGTGCAGGTGATCTTTAGGCAGCTTCCCAAGGTCTTGGGCGACGGTCACTTCGGGTCCAGGCTGGTGTTTCGCAGCGACAAGACCCTGTACGTGACCCTGGGCGAGCGCGAAGAAGAGAGCCCGGCACAAGACGTGACCACGCACCTCGGCAAGGTGGTACGCATCGAGCGAGATGGCAGCGTGCCCGCCGGCAACCCCAACCTCGGCGGGACCGCGCGGCCCGAACTGTGGAGCCTGGGTCATCGCAATCCACAAGGCGCCGCGCTGCATCCCACCACCGGCGAGCTGTGGCTGGTCGAGCACGGCCCGCAGGGCGGCGACGAGTTGAACAGGATCACGCCAGGCGGCAACTACGGCTGGCCGATCAAGAGCTATGGCTGCAATTACGGCGACCCGGTCGGCACCGCGTGCCGGATCGGTGGCGGCACGCACGCGCCGACCTACATCGAACCGGTTTCGTATTGGGTGCCCACCTCGATCGCACCGTCCGGCTTGGTGTTCTATACCGGCGCGGGCTTCCCGGAATGGCAGGGCAACGCCTTCCTCGGGGCACTGGCCGGAAAAGCCTTGTGGCGGGTGGTGCTCAGCGGCGCGACGGAGGTGTCGCGCGAGCGGCTGTTCGCCAGCCTTGGCGAGCGCATACGCTGCGTTCGGCAGGGGCCGGACGGCTGGCTGTACCTGCTGACCGACAGCGGCAAGCTGATCCGCATCGAGCGCTGAGTGCGACCGAACGCGACGGTTCGTGAACCAGTGCGCCGATGACCCTGCGGCGCGTCGGCGGCCGCGTCGGCTGTCAGGACCCCTTGCCTACAATCCCCGGGTGAACCCTTCCGCCTGGACCAACGCCGACCTGCACTGCCACTCCTGCGTGTCAGATGGCACCCTGGAACCCGAGGCGTTGGCCGAACGCGCCAAGGCCAACGGCGTCGAGTTGTGGGCGCTCACTGACCACGACGAGATCGGCGGGCAACATCGTGCACGCCAAGCTGCGCAGGCGATCGGGCTGCCCTACCTGACCGGCGCCGAGATTTCGGTGACGTTTGCTGGCGTCACTGTGCACATCGTGGGCCTCGGCATCGACCCCGACCACCCAGCGCTGGTGCAGGGTCTGGCCGCCACGCGCGACGGCCGCATCCTGCGCGCTCAGGAAATGTCCGCTGGACTGGCCCAGGTCGGCATTCCGGACGCGTTCGAAGGCGCACTCAACTACGCCGGCAACCCCGAACTGATCTCCCGCACCCACTTTGCCCGTTACCTGGTGGAAACCGGCTATTGCGCCAGCACCCACGAGGTGTTTCGCAAGTACCTGGTCGAGGGCAAGCCGGGCTTCATTGAGCATCGCTGGGCCAAGCTGGGCGACGCGGTGAACTGGATCACGCAGGCGGGTGGCATCGCCGTCATCGCCCACCCGGGCCGCTACAAATTCACCGTGAATGAAGAGTTCGCGCTGTTCACCGAATTCAAGGCCCATGGGGGCCTCGGTGTCGAGGTGGTGACCGGCAGCCACACCAGCGCCGACTTCGCCAAGTACGCCGACATGGCCATCGAGCTCGACCTGCTCGCCTCGCGCGGCAGCGACTTCCACAGCCCCGAAGAAAGCCGCACCGACCTTGGGACCTTGCCAGCGCTGCCAGCGCGTCTGACGCCAGTGTGGGAAGCGTTGATGGATCGGGTGCAACCCGCAGGTCAGCATTGAGACATCTCGGCCAGAGCAAGGTCTGGCGAATTCTGAAGCGGATGAGCCGCATTGATGAACTCCCCGAAAACAACAAGCGCGACGTGGCGGCGTGACGAACTGCTGCACCTGCTGTCCGTGTCCGGCAATCTCGCCGGACTCTGTATCGCAGCGGTGGCGCTGTTTCGCACCATTGGCAAATCATTCATTTCAGAAACGATCGCCGACGACATGCTGGCCGTTTCTGCACTGCTGTTCCTGATCTGCATTTACGTCATCTTCTTTGCACTCAGAACCAAGACCATGCGACTGGCCCTGCTGCTGGAGAAGGTCGCAGACACGTTGTTCCTGATTGCCATCACCGGCATGGTGGCATCAGGATTCATGATGGTCTACAACGTGCTGTGACCTGCGCCGCGGTCGCAGCGGCACACGACCGCTGACAATCGCGCGATGTCCCAGCACTTCGAATTCCACCCCGACAACCCGCAGTCGCGCCTGCTGAAGCAGGCCGCGCAGATCCTGCACGACGGCGGCGTGGCAGCGGTGCCCACCGATTCAAGTTACGCGTTGGTGTGTCGGCTCGACGACAAGGCGGCGGTCGAGAACCTGCGGCGCATCCGCGGTGTCGACGACAAACACCACCTGACCCTGCTGTGCCGAGACCTGAGCGAACTCGCCAGCTATGCGCGCGTCGATAACCGGCAATACCGGCTGCTGAAACTGGGCACGCCGGGGCCGTTCACTTTCATTCTCGAAGCGTCGAAGGAAGTGCCACGCCGCATCTCGCACCCATCTCGACGCACCATCGGCCTGCGAGTGCCTGATCACAAGATGCTGCAGGATCTGCTGGCGGTCTACGGCGAGGCACTGGTCGCGACCACGCTGATCCCACCTGAGGAGACCGAAGCACTGAACGATCCGGACGAGATCCGTGAGCGCTACGACAAACGGGTGCAGGCGGTGGTCGACGCAGGCGCCTGCGCGGCACAGCCCACGACAGTGGTCGATCTGAGCGGCGACACCCCGGTGCTGCTGCGTCTGGGCCGTGGCGATCCAGCGGTGCTGGGCTTGAAGGCCGAGTCCGATTGACTCAGTAACGCGTCAGGCGATGAGGCCAGGCGTCAGGCGCCACCCAGCACCTTGGCAATGCGCGAAGGATCGAAACCGACCAGTCGCTGCCCGCGTACCAGCAGCGTCGGCGTGCCTGGCGCCTGTTGAGCACGATAGCTTTCGGCACAGGCGGCATCGGTTTCGATGAAGCATTCGCTGAACGGGATCTGGTGCTCGGTCATGAAGCGGCTCGCCATCTTGCAGTACGAGCACGTCTCGGACGAGATCATCACGATGTCGCCGGGCTTGGCGAGCGCAGCCAACGACACGCCGGATTTGCGATCGCTGTAGGACTGCCAGCTTTGTAATACCACCCAGGCGGCCAGCGCAATCAGCAGAGGGCGCAGCCATGACCGCCGACGCAATGGCGTCAACAGGGCTGGGGTTGGGGTCGGCTCGGTCGGCATTGCTGGTCAGGCTCCTGCGGAAACAGCCGCGGTCACGACGATCTCGATCTTCCAGTCCGGCTTGGCGAGGCGCGCTTGAACCGTGGCGCGCGGCGGCGCATCGCCCGGCGGCACCCAGTCGTCCCAGACAACGTTCATCGCGTCGTAGTCAGCCAGATCGGCGAGGTAGATCTGGGCCATCAGGATGTGTGCGTTGTCGGTGCCGGCCTCGGCCAGCAGGCGATCAACCATCGCCAGCACTTGCCGCGTCTGGCCGGCGATGCCCTGCGTGGCATCGCTGGGCACCTGCCCTGCGAGATACACCACGCTCTGGAACACGGCCATCTCGGACAGCCGGTCGCCGACATGAAAACGCTTCAGGCTCTGGGACATGGCGTGTGA
>CANHOE010000190.1 GCA_947462175.1 Burkholderiales bacterium
GGCAGCGCCACCAACACATCGCGCACCTCGGCAATGTAGGCATTGCCCGCCAGTTCCTTGCGCGAGAAGTCGATCGAGATGTATTTCTCGTTGATCAGGATGCCGGAGATGTAGATGACCGCCGTCAAGTCGAGCAGGTAGATCAGCAGCAGCTTGCGCCCCACCGGGAGCTGGCCGATCGCGCGCAACAGATAGGTCGTCATGAGCGGCGGGGGCGTGACGAGTGGCGGGGATTCATGTTCAGTTCGACTCTTTGATGATTCGACCGTGCAAGGCCTGGATCGGTCGTGCATTCATCGGGTACAGCCGCGTGAAGATGGCCAGCTGCTCGGGCGAAATGGCCACCGGCGTTTTCATCACCATCCACAGCACGCCTTCCTTGCATGGCGGTGTGGTCAGCGAGCCCATGTACGTGTAATAGCGGCGGTCGCTCGGCAGCAGCGCGGTCAGATCGATCTTGCCCTTGGCAGCCACCTCGTCGCCCTTCTCCAGCGGGAGGTTGTTCCATACGGCCTGCACCACCGGTTGCGCGCTGCCGCGCTCGAGCAACACCGCAACCATCGCAAGCCTGCCGTCCGCGCTCTTGTGGAGCAGGTGAGCCACCATGTCGAAGGGCTTGCCGTCGATGCGCTCCTCGGACGGTCGATGAAAGTGGAACTGCACCAGGTCGTAGTGCCGGCCGAGCACCTCGATGGTGTTGCCGGGTGTGACGTTGACCTGCACCGTGTGGCCGTTATCGACCACGCGGAAGCCACTGGGCCGGTAGTCGAACTGCACCGCTTCGAGGTCGACCTTGATGCCGTCGGTGATGTCGATGGGGCTCTGTCGCTGGCCGCTGGCACAGGTGGCGTTTTCTGGGGCCAGTCGGGCCCATTCGCTGGGGCCGTGAGCGCCGTCGTAGGCCCAGGGGGAGGCGTCCGGTGTCGGGGATGCTGCCGACCGCTTGGCGCCGGCCGCGGTCGGTGTTGGCATCGGCATTACCCGGCCGTTCGTCGATGACACACGGGGCGCCGATTTGTCGGCCGCGATGCCAGCAGTCGGGCTATCGGGCGGCGACTTCACCTTCAAGACCCCCGCGGAGGCGCTGGCCACTACCGGCACCGGCACCGCGCCGAGCTTCGCGGCCAGCCGTTCGCGAATCGCCTCCATCGGGTCAACCGGTTGCAAGGAACCTGCCTGCGCCATCGGCAGGCCGATGGCGCAGGTCACCACGGCGCACAGGCGCAGGGCGAAAGCAGACAGTTGATGACGGGACAGCAGCACGGCGGACACTCCTGGGAAAAACCCGAGGGACTTTCCGGGGTATCGGTACCAGCCCGCCTGGCTTGAGTCGGCCCGCGCAATTCAGGCCAGCCGTGCCTCGACCCAGTACCACGCGATCAGACCTGTGGCCATCAAAACGACCGCCCCAACGGCCAGAGCCACCGTCGAATGCATGACCCATGGCGCCATCAACCCAGCGACCAGACCGCTGGACACGCTGCCGATGCAGGCTTGCAAGGACGAGGCCATGCCGCGCCGCTCAGGGGCCTGGTCGAGCACCATCAGCGTGACCACCGGCACCATCAGCGCCCAGCCGAAGGAGTAGAGGCCGATCGGCCACATCGCCCACCAGGCACTCGCGCCAAAGGCCAGATTCAGTGCGAGATTCAACAGCGAGACCACCGCCATGATCGCGAACCCCAGGTTGACCTGCTGCTTCCCCGGCATGCGGCCTGCCAGACGCCCCGACAGGAACGCGCCGCCCATGATGCCGGCAATGGTGATCAGAAAGAGCACGAAGAAGTGCTGAGGCGGCAACCCGAGGTGCTCGCCCAGGAATACCGGCGCCGACAGCACATACAGAAACATGCCGTTGAAGGGCACGCCAGCGGCCAGCGCCAGAGCCAGGAACTGCCCGCTGCTGCCGAGATCGGCGTAGCCGCGAAACAGATGCCGCAGGTTCAGCGGCTGGCGTTGGGTCGGGTGCAGCGATTCCGGCAACAGCCGGTGGTTGGCGACCCAGAGCGCCGCACCGATCGCGCTCAGGAACCAGAAAATCGCCTGCCAGCCGATGTACACGAACAGCAGCCCGCCCACCAGCGGCGCGATGGCGGGCGCGATGCCGAAATAGATCGTCACCTGCGACATCACCCGCTGCGCATCGGCCGGCAGGAACATGTCGCGAATCACCGCGCGTGACACCACGATGCCGGCGCCCGCTGCCATGCCCTGCAGCGCGCGAAAGAACACCAGCGGACCGATGTGCGACGACAGCGCGCAACCGACCGACGCCAACGTGAACACCGCCACGCCCCAAAGCACCACCGGCCGCCGCCCCAGGCTGTCCGACAGCGCGCCGTGGAACAGGTTCATCACTGCGAAGCCGAACAGGTAGGCCGAGAGCGTCTGCTGCATCTCCACCGGCGTGGCGCCGATCGAAGTCGCAATGCCGCTGAAAGCCGGCAGGTAGGTATCGATCGAGAACGGGGCGACCATGCCCAGGCACGCAAGCAGCGCCGCCAGCGCCCAGCGCGGCCGGCGCCAGAGCGTGGAAGCGTCAGGGTTCATCGGGTCCGTTCGGTCAGCGCAGACACCGCGGAGGCGCCTGCCGAAAATTAGTGTGAAGCGAGCCGATAGGCCGGATTCTGTGCAGCAGAGCGGGCTTGCGCCCGTCCTGCCGTGACCGCCATTCCTCTGGGCCGTGCATCGCTGCACGGCTCGATGCCACCTACCCGCCAGCTCCGCGGAGCCACATCAACGCTGGCCTATTTGGTGTTGCTGCGCGCAGAGATTGCTCGTTTCACCCGAAGCCCGGGCCTTGCGGCCCGAACCCCGACTCGTCTCTGTAGCTCTGATCCTCACCTCGCGGTGGACAGCCGTTAGCTGCTGCGCTGCCCTGTGCAGTCCGGACCTTCCTCCAGTGCGCCCTTTCGGGACAGTGCACCAGCGACGGTCTGGCTTGCTTCACCAGCGGATTATCTCAGGGGCCCGGCGGCCCCAGGGATCACGGGCCCTCGCGCAGACGTGCAATGCGTTCTTCCATGGGCGGATGCGACGAGAACAGCGCCATCAGGCCACTGGGGCGGGAACTGATGCCCATCGCGGAAAGCGCCTTCGGCATTTCGCCGGGATCGAGGCCGCCGAGCCGCGCAAGCGCACTGATCATCGGCTGCTTGCGACCAATCAACTGCGCCGAGCCGGCATCGGCGCGGAATTCACGCTGGCGCGAAAACCAGGCGACGATGATCGCGGCCAGCACGCCCAGCAGCAGGTCCATCACCACCGTGGTGACATAGTAGCCAACACCAGGGCGTTCGCTGTTGTTGCGCAAGATGATACGGTCGACCACATAGCCGATCACACGCGACAGGAACACGACGAAGGTGTTCATCACGCCCTGGATCAGCGTCATGGTCACCATGTCGCCATTGGCGATGTGGGCCACTTCATGGCCGATCACCGCGTCGACTTCCTCACGCGTCATCGATTGCACCAGGCCGGTCGACACGGCCACCAGCGCCGAATTCTTGAACGCACCGGTGGCAAATGCGTTGGGGGCACCATCGTAGATCGCAACTTCCGGCATCGTGATACCGGCCTTCTCAGCGGAACGCGCGACGCTGGAAACCAGCCAGCGGTGGGTGGGGTCGGGCGAGTCGTTGATGACCTGGGCGCCGGTGGTCCACTTGGCCACTGGCTTGCTGATCAGCAGCGAAATGATCGCGCCACCGAAGCCCATTACCAGAGAGAAGCCCAGCAACGCGCCGAGGTTCAGCCCGTTGGCACTCATGAAGCCGTTCAGGCCGAGCAGGTTCACGGTGATGCCCAGCACCACCATCACGGCAACGTTGGTCAACAGGAACAAGGCAATGCGTTTCATGGTGTCCTTTGAAAACGACGAGACGTGGGGGTTATGCGGTCGGCCCGTCGCTTTTCAAGGTACGCGTCGGCCGGCGAAACACCGCAGCATCGTCGTAGAAGCCGATTTCCTCGTTGGAGTTCCACCAACCGGGCACACCGAGCACCGGCAGAGGCAGCCAGGGCTTGCGCGCCAGCGATTCAGCCGTCAAGCGCTCCATTAACCACGCCGCCGGATCAGCCACCTCCAGCGGAACCACCCAGACGTGCGCGGTGATCGCCTTGCGTGGCTGCCGCAGCTTTTCGAGCAGCGCATGGCCGAACAGCCGCAGCCTGGCGTCTTGCCACAGCGAGCGATGGGCGCTGAACAGCCGCGTCCATTCGCGCTGCTGCAGTGCGTCGACCAGCGGCGCAGGCGCTTGCAGCCAGGCCGCGTTCTCGTCGAACAAGGTCAGGGCATCCCGGACCGCACCACGCGCCGCGCCGACGCCCGCACGCTCGATCTGTTCAACCTGCATTGCATTCAGGTGCGCCTTCAGACCGGGATGCACCTGCCACACCAGCGCGTTGAACAGGTCGTGGGCGTTGCTGCGGGTCGGTACACAGCGAGTGCGGGCAATGAATTTTTCGTAAGGCTCGTCGGCAGGCAGCGCGGACTGATCGACGAAGCGCGGCAGCAGATCGCCCGCTCGATTCAAGGCCTCGACCAGCGGCACACCTGCAGCGAGAGCCCGGGTAACGGGCTCACCGATAGCACGGTACGGCGCGAGCCATGGTGCGCGCCAATCAATTGCCGGTCCATCCACCGGTGGCTTGACCTCAGCCGAGGCCGTCAGCGCTGCCGCCGAGAAAGCGCACCGATTCCGGCTTGTCCACCGGCAGCAATGCGAAATGCGCTTCGAGCTTCTTGAAGAAAGAAGTGGTCTTGCCGCTCTTGGTGAGGAGACCACGCTCGCGCAGCGCCACCGCCACACCGTTCAGGCGCACCGGGGTACCGCCCCGCAGGTCGGGGCAGGCTTGAAGCACCGCGTCGACCGCCGCAGGCAGGGCCTGGGCAACGGATGGCGCTGCGGGTACGGCAGGCGCCACCTTCACGGCCGGTCGACGCCGTGACTTCGCTTCGCGGGTCGGAGCGGCACTGGCCACAACGGGCTCATCCACCAAACTGGTGGCAACCACAGCGGCCACTGGCAGCGGCGCAGGAATCGCAACCCGCGATCGAGGCGCACGCCCGCGCGCAGGTGCAGGTGTCTCGGCGGCGACCGATGGCGCAACCGGTGGTGGCGCGACGATGGGCTCGCGACGACCGACCGGGCGGGCTGGCGCCCGGCCAGCTGGCTTCGCCTTGTTCAGCCCGACTACCTCGAATCGGTCGTAGACCCGCTCATAGTCACGCTCGATGTCACGCCCCGATTTGCCCTGCTGGCCATACCCCGTGACGCGGCAGCCCAGTTCGCGCAAGCGAACGATCAGCGGCGAGTAGTCCATGTCCGACGACACGATCACCACCTCCTCGACCGGCTGCCGCAGCATCAGCTCGACGGCGTCGATTGCCATCGCAATATCGGTCGCGTTGGGCCCGGCGAAGGTGCTGGGCAGGAAGCGGATCGCATGGTCGCGGCAGACTTCGGCGAACTCGGCGGCCTTCTGCACGCTGCCGTAAGCGCGCCGATGCTGCAGGCGTTCGCCACTGAGTTCCAGCCGCCGCATGATCTGTCTCAGCACGTCGACGGAAACGTTGTCGGCATCGATCAGCAGCGCGATGCGGTGGTGGGTGTCCATGCAGGGTCCAGGTTCAGGCGATCAGGCGCCAGGA
>CANHOE010000191.1 GCA_947462175.1 Burkholderiales bacterium
GGAAGCGGGCTGCGTCGCCAGCCGACCCGCGGCGCGCCGCTCACCGGCCTGCAGGCCGCGGCAGCGGTCGCACTGTGCGCGTTGCCGATCCTGATCGGCTTCGTGCTGCCTGGTGGCGTCTTGCTGTACATGGCCATGACCGAAGGGGACGCGCAATTCGGCGCCCGCTTCTGGACGCTGGCCAGCAACAGCGTCTTGGTGTCTGGCCTGACCGCCCTGCTCGCAGTGGCACTCGCACTGCTGGTCGCGTACGCCAGACGGCTGGAGCCGCTGCCGCTCACCCGATCGGCGCATTGGGCAGTGGGCCTCGGCTACGCGCTGCCGGGGTCGGTGATCGCCGTCGGCGTGCTGATCCCGCTGGCTCGGCTGGACAACGCGCTGGCGCAGTGGCTGCAGGCCAGCTTCGGTTGGCAAACGGGACTGCTCTTCACAGGAACCATTGCCGCGCTGGTGTTCGCCTGCCTGGTGCGCTTCATGACCGCCGCACTGCAGACGGTCGATTCGACGCTGTACCGCGTCACGCCTCACATGGACGACGCCGCCCGTAGCCTCGGGTTGTCACCGGCTCACACACTGCGCCGCGTGCACCTGCCACTGATGCGGCGCGGTCTGCTGACTGCCGGGCTGCTGGTCTTCATCGATGTGATGAAGGAACTGCCTGCCACGCTGGTGATGCGCCCATTCAACTTCGACACGCTGGCCACCCAGGCCTACACGCTGGCGTCAGACGAACGGCTGGCCGAAGCATCGACGGCCACGATCGCGATCGTGGCCGTGGGCTTGTTGCCGCTGATCGTGCTCTGCCGACAGATCGCAAGCGAGCGGCGATAGACGCTCCCGAGCTGACCTTCGGTGCGCTTGGCGTGGTTCAGCGCCAGCCGGCGCGGTCGTAGATGCGCTGTGCCTGCGCCGCGTTGGCCGCCAATTGGCCGACAGGGAGCGTGTCCGGCTTGAAGGACCCCAGTGCTTCGAGCGCAGGGTTCTTCACGGGCGCGGTCTTGACGACAGGCCATTCGTTGTTGCCATCGGCAAAGTAGACCTGCGCCGAGTCGCTGGCGAGGTACTCGAGGAACATCAGCGCGGCGGCCGGGTTCGGTGCGTACTTGGTGATGCCGGCGCCCGAGACGTTGATGTGCGCACCCCAGGTCTTCTGGTTCGGCCAGACGACGCCCAGGGCCCGCACGACCTGCTGGTCTTCCGGCTTGGTCGAACGCATCAGGCGGGCGAGGTAGTAACTGTTCGAGATCGCCACACCGCATTCACCGGCCGCCACAGCCTTCAACTGATCGGTATCGCCGCCCTTCGGTGCCCGGGCAAAGTTCGACACGAGGCCACGCGCCCATTCCTCGGTCTTCGCCTCGCCATCATGAGCCAGCACGGCCGCACCGAGCGACAGGTTGTAGGGGTGTGCACCCGAACGCACGCAAATCTGGTTCTTCAAGCGCGGTAGCGCCAGATCTTCATAGGTCTGCACCCACTCGGGGTTGACCGTGGCCTTGGCGTAGACGATGACCCTCGCGCGCGTCGAAAACGCCGCCCAGTTCGGCGTGCGCAGCGCCGCTGGAATGCGCGCTTCGATCACCGACGACTTCAGCGGCTGGAACAGCCCGGCCTTGTCGGCGATCTCCAGGCGTGCGGCGTCCACAGTGATCAGCAGGTCAGCCGGGCTGCTGGCGCCTTCGTTCTTGAGGCGTTCGAGCAGTTCCTCTTCCTTGCCATCGAGCCGGTTGATCTTGATGCCGGTCTGCTTCGTGAAATTGGCGTACAGCGCCTCGTCGGTCTGGTAGTGGCGCGCCGAGTAGATGTTGAGCTCGCCCTGCGCGTGCGCTGGCAGAGCGACCAACAAGGCAGAAAGCGCACCAACAGCAGCGATGCTGGCACCGAAAATGAATGGCAGACGGATCATGAACAGGCCTCGGTGAGACGGTGGTGGAAACAGGGGATCAAGACCCCGGCCCAGAACTGTATACGAAACCATTCTCATTAACATTCCGTATTCCCGCGCGGCAGTTGGTGGCTTCGGTGTTGCACCGTGCGTCGTGATCGGTGGCGCCATGAGCCCCAGTCATGCCAGACTCTTGGCCTTCTCAACTGCTTCAGCTGCGCCGCAAGCGCCCACCGACATGTCCACCCTGCTGACCATCAACAAGCTCATCACCCAAGGGCGCGGACTGAGTCGCGTGCTGCTGGCCCGCGCGGCCACCGTGTCGCTCGACTGGGACGTGCGCCAGAAAAGCCGCTTCGATGCCACCGACTCGCAGGGGCGCGCGATCGGCGTATTCCTGCCGCGGGGTGCGGTGGTGCGCGGCGGCGACGTGCTGGTGGCCGAAGACGGCTCACTGATCGCTGTACAGGCAGCGCCACAGCCCGTGCTCGTGGTCACGACCTGCAAGGAGCACGGGTCGAGCTTCGACCTGGTCCGCGCGGCGTATCACCTCGGCAACCGCCATGTGCCACTGGAGTTGAAGCCCGATCACCTGAAGCTCGAACCCGACCATGTGCTGGCCGACATGCTGCGCCAGATGCACTTGACCGTGACCGAAGCACAGGCATCGTTCGAACCTGAAAGCGGTGCGTACGCACCGGGCGCGACCGCCGGTGGGCACGATCATGGCCACGCGCATGACGACCATGGACACGACCACGGGCATGCACACGCACCGTCGATCCACGCCGCGCCGAAGACCATTCCGATCCAGGGTGCTGCCGTGCCCCACGTCCATGGCCCGGGTTGCAAGCACGACCACTGATGGGCACACCCCGGCTGCGGCCACCGACGCGATCGCCTGGACGCCGTCAACACCGGCGGCCGTCGGCTCAGGCGCCGAGTCTGACGCCGGCCTCGCTGCTGCAGCTGATCTGGCTCGCGTCGCCGGCATTGCCGGTGGGTGGATTCAGCTACTCCGAAGTACTCGAAGCTGCGGTCGATGCAGGCTCGGCGGCAACTGAAGCCGACGCCTGCCAGTGGCTGCTCGATCAGTTGCACCTGGGCCTGGCGCGCGGCGATCTGGCCTTGGTCGCGCGGGCCCACAGCGCCTGGCGACGCGGCGATGTGGCCGAAGCCGCTGCGCTCAACACCTGGGTGGCGACCACGCGGGAAAGCTTTGAGCTGCGTCAGCAGACCGAGCAGATGGGCCGCTCACTCGCAGAGTGGATGAAGAACCGGCCGCTCGACGAGCGTCACACCGACCCGCTTCAAGCGCTGACAGCGCTGCGCCCGGCGCCAACCTGGCCCGTGGCCTTCGCGCTCGCCGCGTGGCAGAGCGGCGCGCCGTGCCGCGAAACGCTCCTCTGTTTCGCGTTCGGCTGGGCCGAGAACATGGTGCAAGCGGCGTTGAAGTCAGTGCCACTGGGCCAGTCGGCAGGGCAACGGATCCTGAGCGCGCTGGCGGCCGAGATCCCCGACGCTGTCGATGCGGCGATCCAGCTGAGCGACGCCGAGAGGCAAGTCTGCACACCGATGCTGGCGATCCTGTCGGCGCAGCACGAAACGCAATACTCGAGGCTGTTCAGGTCCTGAACTTGCTGCAGTTTCAACACCCTTGACGCCACTCACATCATGACCGCACTGCACACCATCGCCCACCGCACCAAGAAGCTGCCCCCACTGCGCGTCGGCGTTGGTGGGCCCGTGGGTTCAGGCAAGACGACGCTGGTCGAGATGCTCTGCAAGACGATGCGCGAGCAGTACGACCTGGTGGTCGTGACCAACGACATCTACACGAAGGAAGATCAGCGTTTGCTCACCGTGGCAGGCGCGTTGTCGGCCGACCGGATCATGGGCGTGGAAACCGGCGGCTGCCCGCACACCGCGATTCGTGAGGATGCGTCGATCAACCTCGAAGCGGTGGATCGCATGCTGGAGAAATTCCCCGACGCCGACATCGTGTTCATCGAATCCGGCGGCGACAACCTGGCGGCGACTTTCAGCCCGGAGTTGAGCGACCTGACGATCTACGTGATCGATGTGGCCGCTGGCGAGAAGATCCCGCGCAAGGGCGGGCCCGGCATCACGAAGAGCGATCTGTTCGTCATCAACAAGATCGATCTGGCGCCGCATGTCGGTGCGGATCTGGAGGTGATGAAAGCCGATACGACACGCATGCGCACCAGCGCACAGGGCCTGCGGCCCTTCGTGATGAGCAATCTGAAAACCCGTCAGGGCCTGGCCGATGTGGTCAGCTTCATCGAGCGCAAGGGCATGTTGACTGGCGAATTGACTTAACGCGGACTGCGCATCGTCGAACCTGCCGCCTTGCGCGCGGAGCTGTCGAGGGCGCGGGGTGACCGGCTCCGCTCATGTCCCCCAGGCCGGGTCACCAGCCCTTCGTTTCGGGACAGACCGAACCGGCCATCCTCCTTTACTTCGCTACGCCGGTCACCCCACGCCCTCGACAGCCGGCACCATCGCCGCAGGCGAAGGCTTCAAAACCACCGACCGCTTGGGTGATGGCAGGAGCGCTGCGGTGGGCCGCTGTGTGGAGTGAAGTAATGGAGGAGGGCCGGCGGAACATGGGGCAAAGCCAATGGGCGGTGAACCGGCCCGGAGGAGCAAGCCCGGACACGAACAGTCCTGAGGACTGTTCGTGCCTGGCGAGCGCCTGGGGACTCTGTCCCCAGGCATGAACGCAACACAGTGGCCCAGCGCAGTGCCCGCGCAACTGCCGTGAAAGCTCAGGACGCCATCGCCTCACCCGTGCGAATCGCACCACTCGGGGCCCAGCCCGGGTTGAACGACAGTGGCCCCGGCGGAAACAGCATCACGACTGTTGACCCCAACAGGAAACGACCCATCTCCTGGCCGCCCGCCAGGCTGACATCACCCGACGCGTAACTCCATTCGCGCAACTGACCTGACCGCGGCGGGTTGACGACACCGTGCCACGTCGTCGCCATGCTGCCGACGATGGTCGCGCCCACCAGCACCATCACGAACGGCGCGGTGTCGCCATCGAAGACGCACACCACACGCTCATTGCGTGCAAACAGCCCGGGCACGCCACGCGCCGTCGTCGGGTTGACCGAGAACAGCTCACCGGGCACGTGGATCATGCGACGCAGGCGACCAGCCGCAGGCATGTGGATGCGGTGGTAGTCGCGCGGGCTCAGGTACAGCGTCGCGAAGTGGCCCCCGTGAAACTCTCGCGCGAGCGCGGCGTCTCCGCCCACCAGTGCTGTGGCCGTGTAGTGATGTCCCTTGGCCTGCACCAGCCGCTCGCCATCGAGCGGACCGATCTGGCTGATCGCGCCATCAACCGGGCACACCCAGGGCGCATCCGCCAGCGGGCGGGCGCCCGGTTTCAGCGCGCGGGTGAAGAACGCATTGAAGCTCGCGTACTGCGCGATGTCAGGCTCGGCCGCTTCGGCCATGTTGACGCCGTAGCGGCCAACGAACCAGCGGATCAGCCGCGTGGTCAAGGCGCCGGCTTCGGCACCGGCGATGCGGCCGGCCAGCGCGGTGAGGGCCTGCTTGGGTAGAAGGTATTGCGGCAGTACCGCCAGACGATCGGACATCGATGAGGAAGAAAAAGGGGAAGCGCGGGGCGCTGAAGCTCAGTGAATATGGCCGAGGCTGCTCAAGGCGCGGATCGCACCCGCACCGATCGATGCGCCGAAGCGCTTGGCCAGCCGCTCGGCCAC
>CANHOE010000192.1 GCA_947462175.1 Burkholderiales bacterium
AAGGTGCAGCCGCTGAACGCCGGCCGCATCGAATCGGGCCCGCGCGGCTTGCCGACGCCGGGCCAGACGGTGCGCCAGGGCGAGGTGCTGGCCTACGTGCGGCCGTCTGCAGCGCCAATCGAACGTTCCAACCAGGCGGCGCAGCTGGCCGAACTGCGTGCTGCGAAGTCGCTCGCCGACAAGCGAGTGACGCGTTTGAAGGAACTCGAAGACACCGTGCCGCGCAAGGAGATCGAAGCCGCCGAAAGCGAGGCAGCGAGCCTTTTCGAACGCATCGCTGCAGTCGGTGCCGGGCTGGCCTCGCGCGAGGCGCTGGTGGCCCCGGTGGCTGGTGTGGTGGCTTCAGCCCATGTGGTGGCGGGCCAGGTGGTCGATGCGCGCGAGCTGTTGTTCGAGATCGTGGATCCACACCGCCTGCGCATCGAGGCACTGACCTTCGACCCGACCCTGGCGACCCACATCGGCAGCGCCACGCTGGCATTGGGAGAGGAGCGCATGGCGCTGGCTTTCGTGGGCGCGGCGCGCAGCCTGCGCGAACAGGCACTGCCGCTGGACTTTCGCGCTCAGGGCGCTGCGCTCAACGGCCTGGCCGTCGGGCAGCCGGTGCGTGTGTTCGTGCAGTCGACGCAAAAGCGCAAGGGCTTCGCCGTGCCGGTGTCGTCACTGATGAAGAATCCGGCCAACCAGACGGTGGTGTGGGTCAAGACAGCACCTGAACGCTTCGAGCCTCGGGCCGTGATGACCGAACCACTGGATGGATTGAACGTCACGGTCACTTCCGGCCTGAAAGCCGGCGATCGGGTGGCCACACAGGGCGCCACCTTGATCAACCAAGTGCGTTGATCGGGAGCTGATATGTTCAAGTGGCTCCTCGACAACAGCCTGACGAACCGGATGCTGGTGATCATCGCCAGCGTGGTCCTGATGGCCTACGGCGCGTTCACGCTGTCGCGCACACCGGTGGACGTGTTCCCCGACCTCAACAAGCCCACCGTCACCCTCATGACCGAGGCGGGCGGCATGGCCGCAGAGGAGGTAGAGCAACTCATCACCTTCCCGCTGGAAACGACGATGAACGGCCTGCCCGGCGTGGAGAGCGTGCGCTCGACCTCGTCGGCCGGGCTGTCCTTCATCTACATCACCTTCGAATGGAGCACCGACATCTTCCGCGCCCGACAACTGGTGGCCGAGCGACTGTCGTCCATGGAAGAAGGCCTGGCCGACGGTGTGATGCCGCGCATGGGGCCGATCAGCTCGATCATGGGCGAGATCATGCAGATCGCGATTCCGGTTGATCCTCAGAAGATCAGCTCCATGGCCGTGCGCGAGTACGCCGACTGGGTGCTGCGCCCTCGGTTGCTGTCGGTGTCCGGCGTCGCGCAGGTCATCCCGATTGGCGGCGAGGTGCGACAGTTCCAGGTGCAGCCCAACACCGCACGCATGGCGGAACTGGGCATCACGCACGACCAGATCGAAGGCGCGTTGAAGGGCTACTCGTCCAACACGTCAGGCGGTTTTCTCGAGCTCAACGGGCGTGAGTACCTGATCCGCAATCTCGGCCGCACGTCGCGGCTTGACGATCTGAAGAACCTGGCCCTGACTGCGAAGAACGGCCAACCGATCCTGTTGCGCCAGATCGCCGAAGTCACCTTCGCCGCGGCCCCGAGGCGTGGCGACGCCGGTGTCGAAGGCAAGCCTGCCGTGATCCTGGGCATCCAGAAGCAGCCGACGGCCGACACCATCGCGCTGACCCGGTCCATCGAAGAGGCGCTGGTCGGCTTGAAGGCCTCGTTGCCCGCCGGCATGGAAGCGCCGCGCGTCACCTTCCGCCAGGCCAGCTTCATCGAGGCGTCGATCACCACGCTGCAGGGCAAGCTGATCGGTGCCTCGATCTTCGTTGCGGTGATCCTGTTCTTCTTCCTGGGGACGCTGAGGCCGACCGTCATCGCGCTGACGGCGATTCCCGCGTCGATCTTCATCACCGCTCTGGTCTTCAAGTATTTCGGCCTGTCGATCAACACCATGACGCTCGGCGGCTTGGCCATTGCGATTGGCGGTCTGGTCGACGACGCGGTGGTTGGCGTCGAGAACGTGCTGCGGCGCTTGAAGGCAGATCGAGCCAACCACCCCGGCCAGCGCCTGCACCCCATCGAGGTGGTCGCCCGCGCCACGATGGAAGTGCGATCGGCCATCCTCTACGCGACGGTCATCATCGTGCTCGTGTTCATTCCGCTCTTTGCGCTGCCGGGGCTGGAGGGCAAGCTGTTCGTGCCGCTGGGCATTGCATTCATCGTGTCGACGCTCACCTCGCTGATTGTCTCGGTGACGGTGACGCCCGTGCTGAGCTTCTACCTGCTGCCTCGGATGAAGAACCTGGACCACGGCGACACCAAGGTCCTTGCCTGGCTGAAGGCGCGCTACAGCAGCAGCCTGCGGGGCGTGCTGGACCGGCCCAAGGCTGCCATGGTTGCAGCCGGGGCGGCCGTGCTCATCGCCGCTGTTGCCGTGCCGTTCTTTCCGACCACCTTCCTGCCACCGTTCAACGAAGGAACGCTGCTGATCGGCCTGCGCCTGAATCCTGGTGTCACCTTGACCGAATCGTCGGCACTGGCGCGTCAGGCCGAGGTGCTGGTCAAGCTGGTGCCGGAAGTGACGCACGTCGGGCGGCGCAGCGGCCGCGCCGAATTGGACGAGCATGCGGAAGGTGTGCACGTCAGCGAACTCGACGTGGGCCTGAAGCCCACCGCCGAGCTGACGCGCAGCATGGACGAGATCAAAGCCGACATCCGCAAGCGGCTCGTGAATCTGCCTGCCGCGCTGGAGATCGGCCAGCCCATCTCGCACCGCATCGACCACATGCTCTCGGGCGTGCGCTCGCAGATCGCGATCAAGATTTTTGGCGAAGACCTCGATGCACTCAGGGGCCAGGCAGATGCACTGCGTTCAAGGCTCTCCCACATACCCGGCATCGCCGATCTGCAGATCGAGAAACAGGTGCTGGCCCCGGAGATCAAGGTACGCATCGACTATGCCGCCGCGGCTCAGTACGGGGTGCCGGCACCACAGGTGCTGAACGCACTGCAGGCGCTCGTAGAGGGCGAGAAGATCACCCAGATCGTCGAGGGCAGCCGGCGCTTCGCGCTGGTGGTGCGGTTGCCGGAATCGGCGCGATCGGTCGAGGGCCTGGGACAGATCCTGATCGAAACGCCCAACGGCCGCATCCCACTGTCGAAGATCGCGACGATCGAAGATGGCGACGGTCCGAACCAGATCAGCCGCGACGACGGCAAGCGGCGCATCGTGCTGTCGGCCAATGCATCCGGCCGCGCGCTGTCGGAGATCGTGGCCGACATCCGCGCAGTGGTGGCCGAGACCAAGCTGCCCGAGGGTTACTTCATCACCCTGGGCGGGCAGTTCCAGGCGCAGGAGGAGGCGTCGCGTCTGGTTGGCCTGCTCTCCATCGTGTCGCTGACCTTGATGTTCGTGGTCCTCTACAGCCGCTACAAGTCGGCAGTGCTGTCGGCGCTGATCATGGTGAACATCCCGCTGGCGCTGGTCGGCGCGGTGCTCGGCCTGTGGCTGTCGGGCCAGCCGCTGTCGGTGGCAGCGCTGGTAGGCTTCATCACACTGGCCGGGATCTCGGTGCGCAACGGCATCCTCAAGGTCAGCCACTACATCAATCTGATGCGCTTCGAGGGCGAGTCCTTCGACCTGCAGATGATCCTGCGCGGCTCGCTGGAGCGGCTGAGCCCGGTGCTGATGACCGCGCTGGTCACCGCCTTCGCACTGGCCCCGTTGCTGTTCGAGGCCGAGCAGCCCGGCACCGAGGTGCTGCATCCGGTTGCGGTGGTGATCTTCTCGGGCCTCATCAGCGCGACTTTGCTCGACACCTTCCTCACGCCCACGATGTTCTGGCTCTTCGGCCGCAAGCCCGCCGACGCACTGCTGAACGACAAGGACGCCGAGGCCTTGTGACTTTGGCGCCACCGCCCGTCCGCCCCCCCTTACTCCAAAAGGACTTCCATGAAGACACCATCCCTCTTCGCGTCGCTCGCTTTGGCGATCGCAAGTTCAGCCTTCGCCGCGGGAGACAAGCACGACCATTCCCACCAAAACCAGCCCTTGCACGGCGGCGTGGTGGTCGGGGTCAAGGACATCGATTACGAGTTGGTGGCCAAGCCAACGCTGATCCAGCTGCACCTGCGCGACCACGGCAAGCCAGCCGATGTGTCCAGGGCCAGCGCCAAGCTGACCTTGCTCACTGGCACGGAAAAGCAGCAGGTCGAGCTGAAGCCAGTTGGCGACAGGCTCGAGGCCCCCGGCCTCTTCAAGGTGGCTGCGGGCACCAAGGTGGTCGCGGTGATCAGCGGCGCGGGCCCTGCGCATTCGACGGCACGCTTCACGTTGAAGTGATCGCGGCAGCGGCCGATGCGGCGTCAGGCCTTCGCGCTGGGACGGTCGCTGACCTCCTTCCACCAGCGTTGGAGGTTCTTGCAATCTTCTGGGATGCTGACCGACACCCAGCCGGCGAACTCGATGCTGCAGTACGTCGTGCAGTCGGCCAGCGTGAAGACATCGGTGGCGATGAATCGACTCTTGCCCAGTTGCTCGTCGAACCGCTGGAAGAATTTTTCCAGGCTCGCGCGGCCGCGGTCGACCAATTGGGGCAGCTGCGGGACCGGGTTGGCAAAGCCCGCCAATCCGCGATCCTTGAAGTACGGATTGCTGTTACGGAACATCTCTGCGACAGCAGTCATGCCTTGATCAAAGGCGCGACGCTCCCACATGTCGACGACGGCGCGCTCGTACGGATTGCGGCCCAGAAGGGGCGGATTCGGATACAGCTCCTCGAAGTAACGGCAGATTGCGATCGATTCACCGATCTGACGGCCGTCGTCGAGTTCGAGCATCGGCACCATGGCATCGGGGTATTTGGCCTTGTACTCGGGTGTCAGCACAAATCCGTCGCCAGCGACCTGTACGGTATCGATCTGGAGACCCTTTTCGGCGAGAAACATCCGCAGACGTTTGGGATTCGGGGCCGCGGCCCAGTCGTACAGTTTCATTCTTCGTGTCTCCTGTGGATATCCATGACAAAGAATGCAGCCCTTCTGCATCCAAAATCCGGACCGCAGCGTAATTCAGGGGGCGCAGATTCAAGACCGCTGCGCATAGGTGAAATCACTAGGTTCGGGAACTGATTCAGCAATGAACGACCCTATTGCATCGGGAGCGAACCGAATTTCACGGGTCTTCATTCAACCCCGAGCGATTGATGTTTCGTGTAACCCGGCAATTTTGATCAAAGGAGCAACCAAGATGGAAATCGAAAAGAGTGGAGTTGATCGTCGCAGCGTGCTGCAAGGCGGTCTGGGCGGCGCGGTGGCACTGGCGACGGGTTTGGGCGCTACGGCTGCGCACGCCAAGGAGCTGTCTGCCGGGTTTGTGATCAGCAAGGACAACTTCGACAGCATCAAGAACGACACCTTTGAAGGCAAGACCATTGCCAGCATGGTGCCGGAGAAGCTCGAGTGGATGATCCGCAACTACAACCTGACGATCAAGCTGGCCAATTCGAAGAAGATCGAAATGGACCCGAAGT
>CANHOE010000193.1 GCA_947462175.1 Burkholderiales bacterium
AAGTGCAGCTGGCGCTGGCGCGGCTGAAGCGCTGGAACTCGGGGCTGGTGGTCTGGGGGGTGAGTGCGACGCTGGGCAATCTGGACGATGCGAAGCAGGTGCTGATTGGCGCTCACAGCGAAAGTGACGAGGGCCTCACGGTGCAAGGACGTGTCGACAAGACGCTGCTGATCGATACCTTGCTGCCTGAAAACCCCGGACGCTTCTCCTGGGGCGGTCATCTCGGTGCGCAGATGTTGCAGCCGGTGATTGCCGAGATCGAAAGCGCGTCCACGACGCTCGTCTTCACCAACACCCGTTCGCAGGCCGAGATCTGGTACCAGATGCTGCTGCGCGAACGACCCGACTGGGCCGGCATCGTGGCGCTTCACCACGGCTCGCTCGACAAGTCCGTGCGCGAATGGGTCGAGGCTGGGCTGAAGCAGGGGCAGTTGAAGGCGGTCGTGTGCACTTCGTCACTGGACCTCGGCGTCGATTTCCTGCCGGTCGAGCGTGTGCTGCAGATCGGCAGCGCCAAGGGGGTGGCGCGGCTGCTGCAGCGTGCTGGCCGAAGCGGTCATGCGCCTGGTCGGCCGAGCCGTGTCACGCTGGTGCCGACGAACACGCTGGAACTCGTTGAAGCGGCGGCGGCTCGCCGCGCCGCGCTGGCCGGGCGCATCGAGAAGCGCGCGTCACCCGACAAGCCGCTCGATGTGCTGGTGCAGCACCTGGTGACGGTGGCGCTCGGTGGCGGTTTCACCGCCGACGAGATGTTCGAGGAAGTGTGTTCTGCGCATGCTTACCGCACCCTCGGCCGCGATGAATTCGACTGGGCCCTGAGCTTCGTCGAAGGCGGCAGCGGCAGCCTCGCTGCCTATCCCGAGTACCACCGCGTGCAGAAGATCGACGGTGTCTATCGTGTGCCCGACCGGGGTATCGCCAAGCGCCACCGGCTCGCGATCGGGACCATCGTCAGTGATGCCTCTATGCAGGTGAAGTACCTGAGCGGCGGCCAGATCGGCACGATCGAAGAAAGCTTCATCGCCCGGCTGCGCAAGGGAGACTGCTTCGTGTTCGCCGGACGTGTGCTCGAGTACCTGCGCACGCAGGACATGACCGCCTATGTGCAGCGCGCCGCCAAGAACAAGGGCGTGGTGCCGAGTTGGGCGGGTGGCAAGATGCCTTTGTCGAGCGAACTGGCCGATGCGGTGCTCGACCTGCTGGCGCTCGCTGCGAAGGCGGATCGGCACAGTGTGCAGAGCGAGCCCGAGATGCTGGCCGCGCTCCCGATGCTGCAGACGCAGGCGCGACTGTCCAGGCTGCCGACCCCCGATACGCTGCTGGTCGAAGTGTTCACCTCGCGTGAGGGCCACCACCTCTATCTGTATCCGTTTGCCGGCCGGAATGTGCACCTGGGGCTGGCCAGCTTGCTCGCGTGGCGGCTGGCGCGCGATGCACCGAACACCTTCAGCGTCAGCGTCAACGATTACGGCTTCGAGTTGCTCAGTGCCGAGCCGGTGGATCTGGCCCCGCTGTTCGACGGCCGCTTGCTCGATGTGGCCGACCTTCTGCCCGACGTGCTTCACAGCCTGAACAGTGGCGAATTAGCCCAGCGGCGCTTTCGCGAGATCGCGCGCGTGGCTGGCCTGGTGTTCACCGGCTACCCCGGTGCGTCCAAGAGCACGAAGCAGCTGCAGGCTTCGAGCAGCCTGTTCTTCGAGGTGTTCAAGAAGTACGACACCGGCAACCTGCTGCTGACCCAGGCGCAGGCCGAGGTGCTGAGCCAGGAACTGGACCTCGGCCGTCTGCGTGCCAACTTGCAGCGCATGTCGGGTCTTGCGGTCGAGCGCGTCGACCTGAGGGCGCCCAGCCCGTTCAGCCTGCCGCTGATGGTCGAGCGTTTGCGCGAGAAATTGACGACCGAGAAGCTCGCGGACCGGCTGGCGCGCATCGTGCGTGATGCCGAGCTTGCTGCTGACAAAGCGGCGCCCCGCTGACCGTCACGCCGCCCTCTTATCATCAAATCAGCACGTCACCGGATTGCCACTTGGACATTACCCTGCTGATCAAAGCCGCCCTGATGGGCATTGTCGAAGGGCTGACCGAATTCCTTCCCATCTCCAGCACCGGTCACCTGATCCTTGCCGGATCGCTGCTCGACTTCACCGGCGAAACCGCCAAGGTGTTCGACATCGCGATCCAGACCGGCGCGATGTTCGCGGTGATCTGGCAGTACCGTGTGCGCTTGCAGGCCACCGCCAGCGGCCTGGGCAGCGATCCGGTCGCGAGGCGATTCGCCCTCAATGTGCTGATCGCCTTCATTCCGGCGGTGCTGCTGGGTCTGGCCTTTGGAAAGGCCGTGAAGGAGCACCTGTTTCACCCGGTGCCGGTGGCGATGGCGTTCATCGTGGGGGGCGTGATCATCCTGTGGGTCGAAGCGCGGCAGAAGCGCTTGTACGGTGCCGCAGATACCGCAGGTACGCGGCGCGCACGCGTCCAGACGGTCGATGACATGGGACCGATCGATGCGCTCAAGGTTGGCCTGCTGCAATGTCTGGCGCTGATCCCGGGCACCAGCCGATCCGGCGCGACCATCATTGGTGGCATGGTGCTCGGCTTCTCGCGCAAGGCCGCGACCGAATTCAGCTTCTTCCTGGGCATCCCGACGCTGATGGGCGCTGGCGCCTATGCACTCTGGAAGCAGCGCGAGGCCTTGCATGTCAGCGATCTGCCGATGTTCGCGGTCGGTCTGGTGTTCGCGTTCTTCAGCGCACTGCTGTGCATCCGCTGGCTGATCCGCTTCGTGTCCACCCACGATTTCGTCGTCTTCGCCTGGTACCGCATCGTGTTCGGCGGCATCGTTCTGTTGACCGCCTGGCAGGGTTGGGTGAACTGGGCTGATTGACCTTTGGCGCTGTGGACGACCGCGCCGGGTATTCGCCCCGGCGGGCGAGTCACTTTTTCTGCGGGGCCAGAAAAAGTAACCCAAAAGAGGCCCTTGAACACCAGCCATTTGGTGACCACGCTTCGGCGAGAGGCGAACGGCAGAGGCACAAGAACTCCTACCGATGACCCGAAGGATCGAGGCGCAGCGATACCGAATGTTTGAACGTGAGCGAGGTAACCGGGGCGGTAGTTCGGAGAGTGTTCTCGAGCCAGAGCCGTTGAAGTAGGCGTGTAGCCGAAGCGTGGTCACCAAATGGCTGGTGTTCGGGCACTCTTCTTTGGTGACTTTCTTCTGTGCCAGCAGAAGAAAGTTACTCGGCAGCCGGGCCGAAACCCGGCGGGCTGCCAGCAAGGCAAACCCCGCCTGCCGGGGCGGAATCCCGGCGCGGTCTAACCAAACGGCGCGCTGCCTGCAAGGCAATCAACCGTGCCGTGTAGCATGCGGCCGCAATGCAAATCCCCTACGAACTTCAGATCGGCTGGCGCTACACCCGCGCGGGTCGCAGCGGTCGGCGCAACGGGTTCATCTCGTTCATCTCGGGGGTGTCGATGCTCGGCATTGCGCTCGGCGTGGCGGCCCTCATCATCGTGCTGTCGGTGATGAACGGCTTCCAGAAGGAGGTGCGTGACAGGATGCTGTCGGTGGTGTCGCATGTCGAGATCTACCAGTCGCGCGGCGAGGCCTTGCCAGACTGGCAGGCCACAGCGGCTCAGGCGCGCCTGAATCCCCAGGTGGTCGGTGCGTCACCGTTCATTGCCGCGCAGGCGCTGATCGCTCGAGGCGACGACATGCGTGGTGCCATCGTGCGCGGCATCTCGCCCGCCGAGGAAGCCACCGTGACCGAGCTCGCAGCGCAGTTGCGCGACACCACGCTGGCGCCGCTGGCGTCCGGTTGCTGGTGCATCGTGCTCGGCGGCGAACTGGCCCGCAGTCTGGGCGTGGAGGTGGGCGACAAGGTGACCATCGTGGCGCCCGGCGGGCAGGTCACACCAGCGGGGGTGGTGCCGCGACTCAAGCAGCTGACCCTGGTGGGCACCTTCAACGCCGGTCACTACGAATACGACAGCGGCCTCGCATTGATGCATGTGGATGACGCTGCGAGGCTGTTCCGCGTCGCCGGCCCGACCGGCGTTCAACTGCGCCTGAAGGACGCGCAGCAGGCGCGCGAGGTGGGCGATGAACTTCAGGTGCGCCTCGGATCCTCGGTGCGCGTCAACGACTGGACACGCACCAACCGCAACTGGTTCCAGGCGGTGCAGATCGAGAAGCGGCTGATGTTCATCATCCTGACGCTGATCGTCGCGGTCGCGGCCTTCAACCTCGTCAGCACGCTGGTGATGACCGTCACCGACAAGCAGGCTGATATCGCCATCCTGCGCACCCTGGGGGCCAGCCCGCGCTCGATCATGGGGATCTTCATGGTGCAGGGCGCGGCCTCTGGCGTGATGGGCACGCTGGCCGGCATGGTGCTGGGCCTGGGTGTCGCCTACAACATCGACGTCATCGTTCCGGCGATCGAACGGGCGCTGCACACCAGCTTCCTGCCCAGCAGCGTCTACCTGATCAGCCACATGCCGAGCGATCCACAAAGCGGTGACATCGTGCCTATCGTGCTGATCTCGCTGGCGCTGGCTTTCGTGGCAACGATCTACCCGAGCTGGCGCGCCAGCCGCGTGCAGCCAGCCGAGGCCTTGCGTTATGAATGACCCCGCGCTGCACGACGCCAAGGTGATCCGCGTGGTCGGGCTGCGCAAGCGGTTTCACGAGGGCGCACTCGACGTGAACGTGCTGCAAGGCATCGACCTCGACATCGCGGCGGGTGAAACGGTGGCGATCGTCGGCGCTTCGGGTTCGGGCAAGAGCACGCTGCTGCATCTGATGGGCGGGCTGGATGCGCCCACGCACGGCGAGGTGACGCTGATGGGCCGCAACCTGCAGACGATGAACGCGCAGGAGCAGGGTGCATGGCGCAACCGGTACCTGGGCTTTGTTTACCAGTTTCACCATCTGCTGCCCGAATTCACTGCGCTCGACAACGTCGCGATGCCGCTGCGCATCCGGCGCGTGGCGCAGCCCGAGGCCCGTGCATCCGCGGAGGCGGTGCTGAAGCAGGTGGGGCTCGGACACCGCATCGGCCACCGGCCTGCGCAGCTGTCAGGTGGTGAGCGTCAGCGCGTGGCCATCGCGCGCTCGCTGGCCGGGCAGCCTGCTTGCGTGCTGGCCGACGAGCCCACCGGCAACCTCGACCGCGAAACCGCCGATGGCGTGTTCGAACTGATGCTGTCGCTGGCACGCAGTCGGCAAATGGCATTCGTGCTCGTCACGCACGACGAGGCGCTGGCCGCGCGCTGCGACCGCGTGCTGCGCCTGAAGCTGGGCCGGCTCGTTCCCTGACCGGGTCATCGGCGCATGCGCTGGATCGACACCCATTGCCATCTGGATGCCCCCGAGTTCGGTGGCCAGGCCGAGGCGGTGGTGGGGCGAGCCCGGGCTGCGGGCGTGGTGCAGATGGTGGTGCCGGCGGTCGAGCGGGCAAACTTCGACGCCGTGCGCAAGCTGGCGCACGCGCATGAACTGGCCTACGCGCTTGGCATCCACCCGCTGTATGTCGATCGGGCGGGCGAGGCCGACGTCGATCAACTGGCCCAAGCGCTCGACGCCCACCGC
>CANHOE010000194.1 GCA_947462175.1 Burkholderiales bacterium
CAGGCCCATGCCGGCTCCCGCTGCGACGAACAACAAAACGGTGGTGGCGATCACCATCCAGCGATGTTCGACACACCAGTCGAGGCTGCGGCGCATGCGGCGATAGACCGGTCGGTCGTAGGGATCATGCGCCACCGCGTCTGCGGGGCCCGTGCTCAGCCTGGACATCGACTTTGGCAGCAGCACCACGCCCAGGTAAGGCGTGAACACCACCGCCACCAACCACGACGCCATCAACGCGAGACCAACCACCCAGAAGATGCCGCCGGCGTAATCGCCCGAGATGGACTGCGCGAAGCCGACAGGCATGAAGCCGGCCACCGTCACCATCGTGCCGGTGAGCATCGGGAGCGCGGTCGAGGTGTAGGCGAAGGTCGCCGCCTTGACGCGGTCCATGCCTTGTTCCATCTTCACCACCATCATCTCGACGGCGATGATGGCGTCGTCGACCAGCAGGCCGAGCGCAATGATGAGCGCCCCGAGCGAGATGCGGTCGAGTGCCCAGCCTGCGGCGTACATCACGATCGCCACCAGTCCCAGCACCAGGGGCACCGAGGCAGCCACCACAACGCCGGTCCGCCAGCCCAGCGCAATGAACGAAACCACCAGAACGATGGCGAGCGCCTCGAGGAATGAGCGTTCGAACTCCCACACTGCCGCCTCGACCACCGTCGGCTGGTCGGCGTACTTCTCCAGGCGTACCCCCACTGGCAGACGAGCCTGCAACTCGGTTTGGCGTGCGTCCAGCGCCTTCCCGATGGCCAGCAGGTTGCTGCTGCGTGACACCGTGACGCCGAGGGCCAGCACCGCTTCGCCGTTGTGCCGAACGGTGAACGTGGGCGGGTCTTCCAGTGCATTGCGAACGGTCGCCACATCCGACAGCCGCAGCAATCGCCCGCCCGCCTCGATCGGCAGTGCCTCGATGTCCGCGACATCGTGCACGGCACCACTGATGCGCACGAAGGTGCGCTCGACGCTGCCCTCGACGGCGCCAGCAGGGGTCATCGCGTTCTGACGTGAGAGCGCATCGATCAGGCTCTGCGGCGTCAGTCCCAAGGCTGCCAGACGCCTGCTGGAAAACTCCACATGAACCTGTTGCGCCTGTCGCCCGAGCAAGTCGACCTTGTTGACGCCGGGCACTGACTGCAGGCCGCGCTTCAGGTCTTCGGCCAGCGCCTGCAATTCAGGCCATTCGAGCTCGGGAGCTTGCAAGGCATACAACACCGTGTAGACGTCGGTGAATTCGTCATTGAAGAACGGACCGCGTACACCATCGGGGAATTCGCCGCGGACGTCCCCAATCTTCTTGCGCGCCTGGTACCAGGCCGCATCGAGCAGCTTCTTCGAGGTGCCACCCTTCATCCAGAGGGTCAGACCGCCATAGCCCTGCCGCGAGAAGCTGCGGATGTAATCGACGCCGTCGATTTCCTGCAGTTCTCGCTCCATTCGGTTGAGCACTTCGTCTTGCACTTGTTGCGCAGTAGCGCCAGGCCACGCAACGACCGCGGTCATGGTCGGGACTTCAAAGTTGGGATCTTCGAGCCGCCCCAGTTTCGTGAATGAGGCCAGGCCAAGAACCAGCGTCGCGATGATCAGGAACAGCACCATCGGGCGGTGCGTCACCGCCCATTCGGACAGATTGAATGACTTCATCGCTGCGCGCCAGACGCCTCGACTGGCGCGGTGTCAATCGCATCTGCCAGCGGTCTCGCAACCGCGCGCACGCGCATCGTGGCATCCAGCTTTTGCGCTCCGACCGACACCACCAGCGCGCCTTCGGAGAGTCCACGTACGCGCACCACGTCGTTGGTCTGCGACAGCACCCGCACTGGCGAGCGCGTGAGCGTGCCGGCGTTCGGATCGACGACCCATACCGTTGGTGACTGCGCCACCGACAGCACGGCGCCCAGCGGCAAAGGCGCCGAGAGTTCGCTGTTCTGGCGGCTCAGATGCAGCTCGACGGTGCTACCCAAGCGCGGACCAGCTGCGCTCGCCATCGATGCCGCGGGTGTCGTGATGGTGTACCGAGCCCGAAAGGTGCGCGTCGCGGCGCTGGCGGACGGCGCGAGCTCGCGCAGGCTCAGCTCCAACGGCCTGGCCGCGTCTTCGCCTGGCTGCGCAAGCAGGCGCGCGCTGGCGCGGTAGGCGCGGAGGTCTGGCGCCAGCGATTCCGGGACATCGACCACGACATCGAGCGCAGTCGTCCGTGCCAACGTGATCAGGGGCTGTGCTTCGCCGATGACTTGACCGACTTCGAAGCGGCGTGCTGTCACCACGCCATCGAAGGGTGAGGACAACGTCGCGTAGTCGAGTTGGCGGCGGGCCAGGTCGAGTTGACCGCGCGCCCGAGAGAGATGCGCCAATGCCGCATCAGCGCGCGCTTGCTGTCGCTCAAGGTCGGCCCCGCCTACCGAGCCATCGGTCAGCAGCCGCCGAAAGCGTGCCGCGTCGCTGGACGCCTGGTCCGCCTCGATCTGACTGGCACGCCACTGCTGCGCGGCGACATCGACAGCGAGCCGGAGGTCCGCCTCGTCGAGACGCGCCAGCAATTGCCCTTGTCGGACGCTCTGGCCGACATCGACTGCGCGCAGGGCGACCTTGCCACCGACTCGAAAGGACAACTCGCTTTCGAAGCGGGCGCTGATCGTCCCGCTGAAGCGGCGTTCACTCTCGCCCACGCCATGGCGAACCGGCGTCACGTATACCGGCTGGATGGGCGTCGCGGGCTGTGGCGCAGGACTGCAAGCAACCAGCAGCAACGCCATTGCAAGGCACAGCCAGGAGCGCAGCGAACGCCAGGTCGGTGCATGGGAATGACGGCGGATGTTCATCGGATGTCGCTTTCCAGGACGGTCTGAGTGGCTGCTTTGGTGTCTGGCCTCGGCACAGGGGCAGGCGGCTCGGACGGGCGTGCCCCGGTCTCCGCCTCGACCCGCCAGCCGCCACCCATCGACTTGAAGAGCTGGACCGCGTTGAGGGCGAGCTGGGTGCGACTCTCGACGACCGCCATCTCCGCGACGATGACATTGCGCTGGGCATCAAACAGCGGCAACAGGCCGATCTGGCCTTCTCGGTACAGCGACTCGGCGTGGCGCACTCCTGTCCGTCGCAGCGCGAGTGTCTGACCCATCGCTGCGAGACGCGCGCGCTCTTCGGCAAGCGCGACGAGGCTGCTTTCGACTTCCTGCACGGCGCCGAGCACCCGTTGTTCGTAACTCAGCGCTGCGATGCGTTCGCGTGCCGATTGCTGCTCGATCGCGGCTTGCAGCCGGCCGGCATTGAAGATGGGCATCGAGAACGCAAGCGCCACATTGCTATAGCGGACCGGCGACAGGTCGAGCATGTTGAGGCGCAGGTCTTCTCCGCCGAGCAACGCGGCCAGGAAGAACTTCGGCAGCAGATCGGCCTGGCTTTCGCGCAATCGCGCACTGGCGGCCGCCAGTTGCCTTTCGGCGGCCCGCAAGTCCGGACGGCGCGACAGCAGCTCAACTGGCTGGCCGGCCGCCAACACCGGTACCTCTGGCAGCATGACCGGAGCGGTTGCCTCGAGGCCCTCCAGTGCGTCGCTGGCGGATCGGCCGAGGAGCAGCGCCAGCTGATGCTCGGTGGTGGCGATCAATGCACGAAGCGGCGGGAGTTGTGCCGAAAGCGAGGCTGTCTCGCCTGCGGCCCGTGACACATCGAAACGGCTGGCCTCGCCCGCAGCTTCTCGGCTTTGTGTCAAGCGCTCGCTGTCGGCCTGCGACTGCAGCAGTGCCCGAATCCGTTCCAGTCGTGCCCGGGCGCCTTGGTGAATCAGGTACTGTCTCGCGACTTCGGCGCTGATCAGCAGACGAGCACTGTCGACGCCGAAGGCCGCAGCCTCGGCATCGAACTGGGCCGCGTTCGATGCGGCCCGTGCGGCGCCGAACACATCAAGCTCCCAACTCAGATCGACAGAGGCTCGGTACGCCCGCACGTCGGGTGAGTTCTGTTTCACCTGGGCGGGCAGACCGCTCCGCTGATCGGACGCGGACGCATTCAATCCAAGCGTCGGAGCCAGGCGGGAATCGACTGCACGCAACGCTGAACGTGCTTCCTCAACCCGCAATGCGGCCACGCGGATGTCCAGATTCGAAGCGAGCGCGCGCTCGATCAGGGCCGTGAGCGTCGGATCACCGAAGCATTGCCACCATGCCGATTCAAACGACTTGCCCGCTTCTGACGCGGTACGGAACGTGTCTGCGGTGACGTGAGACTGCGCGAGTGAGCGTGCAGGCTCAACCGTGGCAGTGCAGCCGAAGATCCCCAGCAACAGCGCAGATGCCGAGGCAGCGACCCCGCAACGAACGAAGCTGGAACGCAACTCCGATGGGGTCGACCGGGGGATGGAGGCGGGTGGATTCACGACCACGAAGCGACTTTGTTGACAGCGTCAACCATTGTGGTGTTTTCTGGTTGACGCCGTCAACATTGCTGCCTTGCCTTGCGATTGCCAAGCCTGGGCACCGTGCTAGTGTTGCCTCTTGAGCCATTGCGAACCGAGACTCGGATGCCCAAAAAGATCAAGCCCGTAGAGCCTGTCGATCTGAAGGAAGCCTGCATCCAGGTGGCCCGCGACTTCATTGCGGAGCATGGCATCGAGAACCTGAGTCTGCGCGATGTCGCCCGCCGGCTCGGCGTGTCGCACCAGGCGCCCTATCGCCACTATCCAAACCGGGATCATTTGCTGGCTGAGGTCCTGCGACGCTGCTTTCAAGGCTTTGCGATGCATCTTGACGCTCGCGATCGCCTTGACGATCCCAAGGCCGACCTGCAATCGATGGGTCGCCAGTACTTGAGCTATGCCGCACAGCACCCGCTCGAGTACCGATTGATGTTCGACACGCCATGGCCGCAGGCTGCAGAACATCCGAGTCTGCTGCAGGACGCGCGACACGCGTTCGATTTATTGCTCGGTGTGTTGCGGCGCATCCATGGCACGCAAGCGTCCAAGCGGGCGCTCATCGAGCTCGACGCGCTGTACATCTGGTCGTCGATGCATGGGGTCGTGGGGATCATGCAATGCAAGCTGACGGATCGGCTCGAACTGTCGCCACAGGTGCCTGATCAGGCCGCCCTGCATGTGATGCAGATGATCCTGAAAGCCATGGACAGCCATCGCTGATCCGCCGCGGTACCAACGGCCGCCTTCGGCGGTGGCCGCGAGCCGCTGTGGCGTGCCAGCTGATCAGAGCGTGACGTCGTAGTCAATCGTCAGCGGCGCGTGGTCTGAAAAGCGCGGCTCGAGGTGAATGTCAGCGCGGCGCGCGCGGGCGGCGATGCCTGGGGTGGCGAGGTGGTAGTCGATGCGCCAGCCGACGTTCTTCGCCCAGGCCTGGCCGCGGTTGCTCCACCAGGTATATCGATCCGGGTTGGGGTCCAGCGTGCGGAACACATCGACCAGGCCAGCGCCCGCCTCGGCGTCGAGCAGATGGGTCATCCACGCGCGCTCCTCCGGCAGGAAGCCGCTGTTCTTCA
>CANHOE010000195.1 GCA_947462175.1 Burkholderiales bacterium
GCCGGCCTGGACCAACCGGCTTTGCAGCTGGCAACGCCGGTCACCGACGGCTTGGGCAATGCGATCGGCGTGGTGGTGATCAACGTGGACCTCAACGGCATGTTCGCGCTGCTGGCCGCCGACCTGCCAGCCAACTTCAAGCTCTTCCTTGCCAACGACGACGGCGACATCCTGATTCACCCCGACCCGACCCGCACCTTCGGCTTCGACAGGGGTCGGCGCATATTGATCGACGAAGAGTTTCCGCTGACGCGCGAACTCGTTCAGGGCAAACGCGAGCACGTCGTCTTCAATGCGAGCGACAGGGCGCACGGCCTCGAGCCTGTGGTGGCAGCCTTCATCGGTCAACAGGTCGACGTGCCATCGGGTGAGCGGCGACTGGTGCTGGGCCTCGCACAGCCGCTGGCCGAGGTCATTGCACAGACCGATCGCCTGGGCGTGACCATTCTGCAGATCGTGCTGGGGCTGTGCTTGGCATGCGTGGTGCTGGCAGCGGTGCTGGCGCGGGCCTTCACCCGCCCCATCAACGCGATGAGCGCTGCGGTGCAGCGTTTCGCCGGTGGCCAGCCTTCGGGCGACCTGCCGGTCGAGCGCAAGGACGAAATCGGCGCCTTGGCCCGCAGCTTCCAGCAGATGCATCTGCAGATCAATCAGAACCTGTCGCAGTTGCAGAACAACCAACAGGCGCTGGAGCACATGGCCCTGCACGACGTTCTCACCGGCCTGCCGAACCGCCGCCTTTTTGTGTCGCAACTCGAAAAATCGATGATCCATGCTCGCCGATACGGCGGGGATATCAGCGTGCTGTTCATCGACCTCGATGACTTCAAGGACATCAACGACCGCTTCGGCCACGATACCGGCGACCTGGTGCTGAAGGCGGTGGCGCAACGGCTGCTGGCCATGATGCGCGAGGGCGACACCGTGGGGCGCATCGGCGGTGATGAGTTCGTGGTGCTGCTGGGCGCACCAACGCCCCACCCTCAACTGATTGCCGTGGCCGAAAAAATGCTCAGCGGCATCCGCATGCCGATCGATGTCTTCGGCGTCGAAATGACGGTCGGCGCCAGCATCGGCATCAGCCGCTACCCGCAGGACGGTCACAGCGTGAGCGAGCTGCTGGCAACTGCCGACAACGCGATGTACGCAGTCAAGGCCGACGGCAGCGGTGGCTTCCGTTTCGCTTCGCCACCCACCGTATAGGTTAGCGCTGCCGAGACTCCCCGGGGCCCGCAGGCTCAGAACACGGCGTGGTCGCCGCGCTCGTCCTGGACCTCGCCTCGAACGAGGCGTGCGTAGTGATCGAAGAGCGTGTCGCTTCCCGTGGACGGCGTGGCGGCTGCGTCGTAGCGGCCCGAGGCAGGGTCCAACACCAGCATGGATTCGGTGGCGTAGTAGCGCCCGATGCGCGCCAGCTCTGCCTTCGCTGCCAGGGCAGGCACCACGCGGCCCAGCGCGCTCAGCACCGCGATGATGGCGTCGAGCAGCGCCACGGGCACCTGCTTGAAGCGAGGTGGCTGACCCAGCAGCGCGAACAGATGCTCGCCCTGCTGCCGCGGCGTGATCGCCTCGCCTGGCCCACCGATCGGCAGCACCTGGCGGTGGCGGCTCGCGTCGTCCAGGCAATCGGCCAGGTAGGCGCCCAGATCGTCATCGCTGATCGGCTTGCAGGCCGTCAGCGTGCCGTCGCCGAAGATGAGAAAGGGCTTGCCTTTCCTGACCCGTTCGATCTGCCCTGACAGGGACTTGAAGAAGGCAGTCGGGCGCACGATCGAATAGTTCAGGCCCGACTCGATCAGCGCCTTCTCGAATGCCAGCTTGGCGTGCTGGAAGGCCAGCAAAGGTTTCTGCACACAGATGGCCGAGAGCAACACGACCTGTGTGACGCCCGCTTGCTGCGCCGCGGCAAGTGCATTCAGATGGACCTGGTGATCGATGGCCCAGGCATCCTTGGGCGCGCCGGTGCGCGAGGCCAGGCAGGACACCAGCGCATCGAAATGCTCGCCCCGAAACCCGTCTCGTGCGAGCGACGCGGGATCGCTCACATCACCGAAGCGGACCGAAGCGCCGGCCAGCAGCCGCACGCTGTCGTCCGCCGCCAGAGATCCGCCAACGCCCGCACGCAGGCGAACAAAACAGACCACCTCGTGCCCGCGCAGCACCAGTGCACGCACCGTGGCGCGACCGATGGTGCCGGTGGCACCGAGCATGAAGATGCGCCGAGGATGGGGCGAACTAGCGGCAATGTCCGAGTGAGGGGGTGGCGTAGGTGTCATCGTCGTAAAGCAACTGCGAGGCAGGGATCATCGAAGCAGGAATGTGTGGATCGCCGCGAAGTGTTCCAGACAAGCCGGGTCGAAGTATCACGCCTGCATCGGTCTGTGGCAGACAGCGAGAAGGCGCGCAACTGCCGTCGCCAATGCAAAAAAGCCCCAAGGCCCGCGGATGCAGGTCTTGGGGCTGGCGCCACCGGCCTCGGCCGGTGACTGAGCAGTCATCAGTTGTCGAGCTCGATGCGTGTGGCCAGCAAGGTGGTACCACCGGAACCCGACTGCGCAATGGCCTTGACTTCGACCCTGGCGCCATTGAGATTGGCCGTCGTCACGCCATCGTCGAACCTCGTCGTTGCGGTGTCGTACTGCACGGTCACGCCGCGCACAACGAACGAGCCCGTCGGGCTGCCGCACGGTGTCGCGCTGCAGGTCGCCGTGCCATGGAACTCGTACGGTGCGTCGTTGCCGTCCGATCCGCCTTCGTTGCTTTCGTCGTCGAACTCGACCTTGCTGATCACCAGCACGCCATTGGTCACGACGCCCTTGGCCTCGATGCGCACGTCGTTGGCCAGATTGCCGACCGCACCGTGCTCATAAGTCACCGAGGTGCCCAGTTGAGCAGGGTAGCCGTTGACCTTGAACGGTTCTGACGACGAGGTGAACTCGCTGATCAGGCCCTGGACTTCGGCCTTGTTGACGCCGCTCTCGTACACACGGTTCTTCACCTTGACGCGCTTGGCTGTGTAGGTGTTCTCAGAGATCGCGGTCTTGTTCAGACGCACCCGGACGAACACATCATTGGCGATCGTGCCCTCGATCTGCGTGGCGTTGTCGGTCTGTACCGTGACCGTACCCACCGAGAACCGCTGGCCGGGAGATGTGGCGACGAGACCAGACACGACGCCGCGGATGCGGAAATCACCGCCGAATGAGTCGACCGTGAGCGCTTCACGCTCGATGCGCGTGGCCGTGATGGCGCCGCCAGCATCCGGCAATCCGTACACCTCGACGACATTGCCCACAGCCAAACCAGACAGACCACTGACGCTTTCAAACAAAGTGGTTGCCGTCACGTTCACGACTTGGCTGAAGACAGTCACGGTACCTGCGCCAACGTTGACGTTGGTGACCGGCCCCTTCAATGCAGAGTAGTAGGCAATGCTGCTCGCCGTGCCAGTGACGCCATCGCTGTTCACCGAGCCGCGAATCTCGACCACCTGACCAATGGACAGCGAGCTCGAGCTGCTGCTGCTGTCGTCGTCATCAAGGACGCTTGCGCTGCTGTCGTCATAGCGCACGCCATTGACGATGATGGAGCCGAAGCCACTGATGGTGCCCACGGCAAACGAGCCGGTGCCACCGGTGCCGACGCCTGCACTGCTGCTGCCACCGCCGCCACCGCAGGCGACGAGCGTGGTGACCAGGCCCGCAGCGAGAAGGCTCGCCAGAGGCGTCCACCACGAACGTGTTGTCTCCTCGCGCTGCGAGGACGTGGGATGAATTCTTGTCGGCATGGAAGCTCTCCTCAGGGGTTTAAAGAATTGCCAGCAGGCGCCAGCGTCAAGGGGCCTACTGGCGTGGGTGGCGCCGAGCCATCCATGCTGTCGGTAAACGTGTAGAGGCCGATGCGCAGTCGGCGATCCTGCAGGCGTCCTGCATCACGATCCTGTTCGATCAGCGCCTCGATCGCGGGAACCAGGGCCGCGGTCACATCCCGCCACTTCGCGCTGACCAAATTGCGGAGGCGGTCAATGGACTCGGCGGAAAGCTCATCGGCGAAGACCGCCTGTTCGAAGTGCTCACGGCCGTCGCTCAAGACATTGGCCACGGCGGCACTGAGGTGGTCGCCGACGTTGTCGCTGAGGAACCCCAGCATCCGCTCGGCATCACCCCGTGGCACGAAGGCGTCCTGCACGAGCGACACCGAGTCCAGTTCAGCGTCATGCACCGCCAGCCCGAGGCGCAGCAGCTCATCGAGCAGGCTGCGCGGATGGACATCCCGCGTCACCGACTGGGCCAATGACTCAAAGCTCAGCGCCGCGCCTTGGCGTGGCAGGACGCAGGGGCGGCCATCAGCATCCCTGTAGGCAGCGTCGTTGGCCCAGTGCGCGAACAGTTCGGCCGCCACCGGGCGGCGCTGTGGCGGTAGCGCGCTCATTTGCGTCAGTCGCGTGACCTCGCGGCGATTCAGGCCCGTCGTGGTGGCGATGCGGCTGACTGCGCGGTGAGCTGGCATCTGCGGGTGCGCCTCGCGAGCGGCCTGCACGAAGGCCTGCTTCAGCTGTGCGTCGACCAGCGCGAAAGACATGCCCTTGGCAACCGCCAAGCGTGCCAACGGCAGCACCAGCCGATCGATGGACTGCAGCAAAGCGGTCTCCTCGGCCGCGGCGGCGTTGGCGGGCAAAGCTGAATCGGCGTTCGCGACGGGTGAATGCATGAGCAACACTCTAACTGTGCGATTTGCACATTTGAGCCGCGAATTGCGTGCATTTGTAACGGAAGCCGCCGACAGCGTTGCACAGGACAGCAGCCAATGGGCGACCCATGGTCGCTCGATGGCGAGATCGCACAACCGCTTCGGGCTGTGTGTGGAAAGTGAGCCTCTCGGGGCTCGCTAGTGCGAGCGCATCACCAACAGCCGGGCAGCATGCGCCGCAAGGTGTTGTCGCGCATCACGCGGTGACGAAACAGCGCGATGGACGGCGATCCATAACGGCCTTCGGTGTTGCGCCAGTTCATCGTGGGACACCTCATCGATGCTTTTTGTCAGAGCTCACAGTGACGCCTTCTGAGGCGTTGACTGTCAATCCCCTCAACCGATCGCCGTGCCCGCCGACATCCGTGCCTTCGTGGACGCCATGTCAAGCGGCATCAGGAACCGACGCCTGCTCAAGCGGAGCTACCACTCGAATCCCTCGACGAACGTCAGCACCTTGCTTGTCCATTTGTCCACGTTTGCCTGCTGGGCTTGCAAGGCGCGCTCGTTGCGCTCCCGAGCCATTCTTACTGCCGGATCGAGCTCAGGTGTCGTGGAAACTGAAGGCAGCCTCGCCACCTCGGCAGCCAGTCGCGCTGCAGCGTCGCGGCGAGCCTGTCGCGCCGGCCCGTATTGCTGCTCATCGAGTGCATCGCGCAGCTCTTCCATCTTGTTTTCGACAGTCACGCGCGACAGTTGGGTCACTGGCTCCTTGCCCAGCGGCGTGGCCAACGCCTTGGCCGGGTAC
>CANHOE010000196.1 GCA_947462175.1 Burkholderiales bacterium
GCCGCGCCAATGCCTTCGGCAACCACATCGACAGCGCGGTGCGCACCATCACCTTCGGCGACGCGATGGGCCAGCAGGTGCGCACCGACCTGTCGGGCACGCTGTTCCTGAACGATCCCGACGACTACGACGGTGGCGAGCTGACCATCGAGGGCATGCACGGCCAGCCGCGCATCAAGCTGCCGGCGGGCGACCTGGTGCTTTATTCGGCCACCACCGTCCATCGTGTCGAGCCAGTCACGCGAGGCGAGCGACTGGCCAGCTTCTTCTGGCTGCAGAGCATGGTGCGCGACGACGGCCGGCGCCAGTTGCTGCACGACATGGACATGAACCTGATGACGCTGCGCCGGCAGCATGGCGACGCCGAAGCGGTGGTCTCACTCACCGGGACTTATCACAACCTGCTGCGGATGTGGGCTGAGGTGTGAGTCCAGCTCGCCTCAAGCCAGTTCCATCACTGCATCCACATCCGGGGCTTCCTTCGGCAGTTTGTGTCCTGCCCCAGGCTCGATGCAGGCGCAGCGATCTGGGTCAGGCTCAGACCGCCCAACGCAGCGCATGGGCCGAGATCGGCGCGTCCAAGGGCTTGGGCTGCTTCGGCGCAGCATCGGGTTGCCCGAGCACGCGTTGCAGCACCTGCTCTTCGATCTGCGCAAACTCGGCGCCGCGCGCGCGCGGGCGCGGCAAGACGACGCGTTCATCCAACCCGACGCGGTGCGCCTCGATCAGCACCACACGGTCGGCCAAGGCGACGGCTTCCGACACATCGTGCGTCACCAGGAGCGCGGTGAAGCCGTGGCGAACCCACAGGCGTTCGATCAGCCGGTGCATCTCGATGCGGGTCAGCGCGTCGAGCGCGCCCAGCGGCTCATCGAGCAGCAGCAGCCGTGGCGCATGGACCAGCGCGCGGGCGAGTGCCACGCGTTGACGTTGCCCGCCTGACAGCACCGCGGGCCACTCGTCGGCACGATCGGCCAGCCCGACTTGTGCCAGTGCTTCGTGCGCACGTGCCTTGACGTCCGGGCCGGTCAGGCCGAGCGCGACGTTGTCGAGCACCCGCTTCCAGGGCAGCAGACGTGCGTCCTGGAACATGATGCGAACGTCATCACGCCGCGCCGACGTCGACTTGCCTTTGCCGCGCGACGCCGATACGGCCGGCGCACCAGCGGTCTCATCGATGGTGATCTGCCCGGCGTCGGCGCTGTCCAGCCCGGCCAGCAGCCGCAGCAGCGTGCTCTTGCCGCAGCCGCTGCGCCCGACGATCGCGACAAACTCGCCTGCGGCCAGATTCAAGTTGATGTTGTCCAGCACCGGCCGGCCGGCGAAGCCCTTGGACACGCCCTGCACACGGACGGTCGCGCCGCTGGCGCTGCCGGTGGGCGTGGGTGCATCGGGTGCGCTGTGGGCGGTGGTGCCGCGTTCGTTGCGCGGCGCGCTGGGTGGACGAGTGCGCACCTCGTCAGCGGCTTGCAGTTCGAGGTGCTGGTAGTTCACAGAGATGGCGTTCGAGGTCATGGCATCGTCAGTTCAGGCGGCCACCTGGTAGCCCGGATGCCAGCGCAGCCAGCCGCGCTCCAGCGACTTCGCCAGCAGGTCGGCCAGCTTGCCGAGCAGCGCGTATAGCAGGATGCCAACCAGCACCACATCGGTTTGCAGGAACTCGCGGGCGTTCATCGTCATGTAGCCGATGCCGGCCTGAGCCGAAATGGTTTCGGCCACGATCAGGATCACCCACATCAATCCCAGCGAGAAGCGCACACCGACCAGGATCGAGGCCGTCGCGCCCGGCAGGATCACCTGGGTGTAAAGCCGCCAGCCGCTCAGACCGTAGCTGCGCGCCATCTCGATCAGGCCCGGGTCCACCGATCGGATGCCGTGGAAGGTGTTCAGGTAGATCGGGAAGAACACGCCCAGCGACACCAGGAACAGCTTCGCGGTTTCATCGATGCCAAACCAGAGGATCACGAGCGGAATCAGCGCCAGCGGCGGGATGTTTCGCACCATCTGGAAGCTCGAATCGAGCAGCGTTTCGGCCGTGCGGAAAGTCCCGGTCAGCATGCCCAGGGCCAAGCCCAGCCCACCGCCGATTGCAAAGCCAACGGCGGCGCGCCAAGTCGATGTGGCGACATGGCGCCACATTTCCCCCGATGCGCTCAGCGCCCAGAACGCCTTCAGTACCGCCCACGGCTCGGGCAGGATGCGCGTGGACAACCAGCCGGCCTGCGACGAGATCTGCCAGAAGGCAATGATCAGCGTGGGCACGATCCAGGGCAGCAGGCGCTTCCATGGCCTGCGGGGCGATGCGGTCGCAGCCATCAGCTCTGCGACGCGCGGGGCACGTAGGTGTTGGCGACGATTTCGCCAAATGGACCGGTCAGCACCGTGCCGCCCAACTTTTTCTGTACCTCGAGCGGAAGCAGCGGGAACACCAACTCGGCGAAACGGTGCGCTTCTTCCAGGTGCGGATAGCCCGACAGGATGAAGTTGTCGAGGCCCAGCGCGGCGTACTCGGTGATGCGGTCGGCCACTTGTTGCGGGTTGCCGACCAGTGCGGTGCCGGCCCCGCCGCGCACCAGGCCGACGCCCGCCCACAGGTTCGGCGAGACCTCCAGGCCCTCACGCACATTGGCCTTGTTGAGCTTCCCCTTGTTCAACTTGGCCATGCGGCGCTGGCCGACCGAGTCCAACTTCGCGAGCTTCTTCTGGGCTGCTTCGACCACCTTCTCGTCAAGGTGCGACACCAGTTCGGTGGCCGCGGCCCAGGCCTCGTCTTCGGTCTCGCGCACGATCACATGCAGCCGGATGCCGAAGTCCAGCGTGCGACCGTGCTTGGCGGCGCGCTGTCGGATGTCGGCGATCTTGGTGGCGACCGCAGCGGGTGGCTCGCCCCAGGTCAGGTAGGTGTCCAACTGCTCGGCGGCGAGCTCGTGGGCCTCTTCCGACGAGCCGCCGAAGAAGATCGGCGGATAGGGCTTGATGGTCGGTGGGTACAGCACCTTCGCGCCCTTCACTTGCAGATGCTCGCCGTCGTAGTCGAACGGCTCGCCCGTGTGGCTGCGCGTCAGGACCTCGCGCCAGATGGTCAGGAACTCGCGCGACTGCTCGTAGCGTTTCGAATGCGGCAGGAACAGCCCGTCGCCTTCGAGTTCCTCCGCATCGCCACCGGTGACCAGGTTCACCAGCAGGCGCCCGCCGGACATACGGTCGAAGGTGGCGGCCATGCGTGCCGACTGCGAGGGCTGCACCAGACCGGGCCGCAGCGCGATCAGGAATTTCAGCCGGCGGGTGCAATCGATCAGGCTTGCCGCGAGCACCCAGGAGTCCTCGCAGGAGCGACCCGTCGGCAGCAGGACGCCTTCGTAGCCCAGGCTGTCGGCTGCGATGGCGACCTGCTTGAAATACTCGAAGGTCGCTGCCCGCGCGCCCTTGCTGGTGCCGAGGTACCGTGCGTCACCGTGGGTGGGAATGAACCAGAAGATCTTCATGGGAGTTGTTTTCGAGGAGAGGAGTTCAGCGCTGGGCCACGGACGCGCCCGGTGTGCGATCGCCTTGCCAGACGATGTCGGCGACCTTGATGGCCCGCGGAATCAGCTCCAGCTTGAAGAAGGCATCGGCCACGCGCTGTTGATCGGCGGTGATGGATGCGGTCAGCGGGGCCACTGGCGACACCGGCCGGCGCGACAGGAACAGGTGCACCGTGGCGAGGCTCAACCCGCTGAAGTCAGAAATCAGTTGCGCTGACTCCTTGCGTTGGTTCTGCACATTGGCATCTGCCATGGTCAGCGCGTCGAGCAGGGCCTGTACGGCCTGCGGGTGCTGCTCGACGAAGGGCTTGGAGGCCAGATAGAAAGAGTTGTTGCTCGACAGCCCGGCACCGGTGGAGAGCACCTTGGGCTTGATGGCGAGCTCGGCCGCGGCATAGAACGGGTCCCAGATGCCCCAGGCATCGACGGCCCCCCGCTCAAAAGCGGCTCGCGCCTCGGACGGTGTCAGATAGGCTGGCTCAATGTCGCTCCATTGCAATTTCGCTTGCTCCAGCGCGCGCACCACCAGATAGTGCGCGCTAGAGCCTTTTTGCAGCGCGACGCGCTTGCCTTTCAGGTCGGCAAGCGTGTTCAGCGGCGAGCCTGCGGGTGCCAGCACGGCGGAGCTGAGCGGTTTCGCAGGCTCGGCGCCGACGTAAAGCAAGTCCTTGCCGGCAGCCTGCGCAAACACCGGCGGCGAATCGCCGGTCATCCCGAACTCCAGGCTGCCAACCGCCAGCGCCTCAAGCAACTGCGGCCCCGCCGGGAACTCCACCCACTGCACCTTGCTGTTTGGAAAACGCTGTTCGAGCGTGCCCTGCTGCTTCAGGATCACCAGATTGACCGCGCTCTTCTGGAATCCGATGCGCAGGACAGAGGGGGCTGACACTGGCGCCGCGACCTTCGCGGCCTGGGCCAGGCCCGCCAGCGAGGCCAGCGGCCACGCGGCGAGCGCGGTATTCAATCGGCGCCGGCTGATGGAGCCGGCGAGCTTCAACGGCAACTGCTTCATCGCGTCAGTTGGCCACGGCCACCTTGGCCGACGGCAAGGCATCAGCGACGCGGATGGCCTTCGGGATCAGCTTCAGCTCGAAGAAGGCATCGGCGATCTTCTGCTGCTCGGCCGCCACTGCGGCTGTGATCGGCTTGATGCCATAGGCGAAGCGGCTGGCGGCCAGTTCGGCGATGCTGACGTCGAGTCCGATCTGCGGCGCCAGCACCACGGCAACATCCTTGGCACTCTTGATGGCCCAGGCGTCGAGTTTGACCAACTCGTCGATGATCGCGGCGACCACCTGGGGATTCTTGTCGGCGTAGGGGCGAGAGGCCAGGTAGAACTGGTGGTTTGAGACCAGCGAGCGGCCATCGGTCAGCACGCGCGCGCCGATCTGCTTTTCAGCCGCAGCGAGGAACGGGTCCCAGATCGCCCAGGCATCGACCGCCCCGCGTTCGAAAGCGGCACGCGCATCGGCTGGTGGCAGGAAGACGGTCTGGATGTCGGTATAGGCCACGCCGGCCTTCTCGAGCGCCTTGACCAGCAGGTAATGAACGTTCGAGCCCTTGTTCAGCGCGACCTTCTTGCCCTTGAGTTCGGCCACGCTCTTCAGCGGTGAATCCTTCGGCACGACGATGGCCTCGGCCTGTGGCGCCGGGGGCTGGTTGGCCACATAGACCAGGTCGGCGCCCGCGGCCTGCGCGAAGATCGGTGGGGCCTCACCCACGGTGCCGAAGTCGATCGAGCCGACGTTCAAGCCCTCAAGCAGTTGCGGCCCGGCTGGAAACTCCGACCACTTGACCTCGATACCCAGTGGCGCGAGGCGCTTTTCCAGGTCGCCGCGCGCCTTCAGCAGCGTCAGCGTGCCGTACTTCTGAAAGCCGACCCGCAACACGTCCTTGGAGGCTTGTGCTCGGGCCGTGAGGCCGGTAGCACCGAGGGTCATGCCGAGGCCGAGGGCGGCGCC